>NZ_JAGXJG010000002.1:0-132375 GCF_019091725.1 Cellulomonas sp. GbtcB1
GACCGCCTGCTCGTGCGCGTGGCGGAGAGGCTGCGGTCGGCGGTGCGCGAGGTCGACTTCGTCGCGCGGTTCGGCGGCGACGAGTTCGTGGTCGTGCTCGTCGGCGACCCGGACGGGCTCGAGGCGGAGGCGACGCGGCGGCTGGACATGGCGCTCGCCCGTGAGTTCGACCTCGGTGGGCTGACCACCGCCGCGCGCGCCAGCGTCGGCACCGTGGTGCTGCGCCCCGGGACCCGCACGACGGCCGAGAAGGTGCTGTCCGCCGCCGACACCCGCATGTACGCGACCAAGCGTCGCCGCCACGACGCGGCCCGCCCCACGAGCGGCGCGGCGATCCCGAGGCCGGCCCGCACCTGACAGGACCGGGCCCGCCGGGATACTCCCGGCGGCGGATGCCGGCACCCGCGGTCCTCGCGCACGATGGTGGTCCCACCGCGCGTCGGCTCCCGGCCGGCGGCGCACCCGAGACGAGGCGGACCTGCATGCCCTCGCGACCTGCTCGCGCGTCGTGGCGCGACGTCGCGCGCTCGACCGTGCTCCTCGGGAGCGGCGGCCGGCCCACGGCGGGGCAGCTGGCCCTCACCCTCGCCTGGCTCGGCGGCATGTACTGGACGACGTCGGTCCGCACGGGGGGGTGGGACGCGCCCGACACGCGCCTGCTCGTCTCGATCGTCGGGGCGTGGGCGCCCCTGCTGCTGCGGACCTACCGGCCCGTCCTGGCGCTGCTCGGCACGCTCGTCGCCGAGTCGATGATCCTCATCTTCCTCACGGTGCCGGACCCGATCTCCCAGATGCACAGCGGGATGGGCGCCTACCAGCCGGCTCCGCTCGCGACGATGCTCGCGGTCGCGACGCTCGCCTCGCGCGTGCCCCGGCGGGTCGGGTGGACCGCCGGGCTGGTCGGAGGGACCTGGCTGGCCGTCATCGGCGTCACGATGAACACCGGCGACACGCTGCTGACCGACCTGCTGTTGTTCTACCTCGTGGTCACGGCCGCGGCGGCCGGCGTCTGGCGGACCGGCCGCCGGGAGCGCGCGCTCCGGATCGAGGCCGAGAACGCCGAGCGCACGCAGACCGCGGTGCTGGACGAGCGCCTGCGCATCGCCCGTGAGCTCCACGACGCCCTGGCGCACAACCTGACGCTCGTCAACGCGCAGGCGGGGGTCGCCCGGTACCTCCTGCGCTCCGACGTCGACGCGGCCGAGCGCGCGCTGGGGGACATCGCCCAGCACACGGGCCGGGCGATCGACGAGCTCCGGGCGACGATCGGCCTGCTGCGTCGACGCGACGACCAGGAGGCTCGCCGGGCGGACGACGACCCCAACCGCTCGCTGCGGCCCGTCCCCGGGCTGGCGGCGCTGGACGAGCTCGTCGCCGGCCTCGCGAGCGCCGGGGCGCACGTCTCGGTGTCCGAGTCCGGGACGCCGGTGCCCCTGGCGCAGCACGTGGACCTCGCGGCCTACCGCATCGTGCAGGAGTCGCTGACCAACGCGACGAAGCACGCACCGGGCTCACGCGTGGATCTCGCCATCGCCTGGACCTCCGCCGGCGTGCGGCTGCGCATCACGAACCCCGTCGACCCGGAGCGCGCGCCCGGCCCGGGGACCCGGCACGGCCTGATCGGGATGCGGGAGCGCGCGGGCACGGCCGGGGGCACCTTCCGGGCGGGGCCGACGGCGGGGGGCGACTTCGAGGTGGTCGCCGCGCTGCCGGCGGCCCGGCGTCCCGTGGACGCGTGACCCGCCGACCCGTACGACAGGGGGCGTAGCCGCGGATACCGCGCCCGGGGGATCCGCGACGAGCGCCGGGTCGCGAGACTGACGACGCACCAGCCCCGCGGGAGCCGCCCTGCGGGTCGCGACGAGGGGAACCGCATGAGCCCGAACCCGATCACCGCCCGCTCGACCGTCGGCGAGTGGCTCGACCACCCGGTGGGCGGACCCGTGCTCGGCGAGCTGCTCGCGGCGGCCGGGAGGGACGCCGCTGCCCTCCAGCCGGCCCGCGCGCTGCCGCTCGAGCGCCTCGTCGAGCTGGGCGGGGGCGTCGTCCCGCAGGAGGTGGTCACCGACCTGGTGCGCCGTGCGAACGGCGGGGTCCTCCCCGAGGAGAGCGAGGCGCCGACCACCGGGTGGCGGGAGCGGATCGTGCCGGGCCGGTTCGACGGTCAGACGATCATCGTGACCGGCGCGGCGTCGGGGATCGGCCGGGCGACCGCGTCCCGGGTCGCCCGCGAGGGCGGTCGCGTGATCGCGGTCGACCTGACCGAGGAGGGTCTGCGTGCCCTCGCCGCGGAGCTCGACGCCTTCGCCGTCGAGGCCGTCGCCGCCGACATCACCGATCCCGAGGCCGTCGCCCGGATCGTCGCGGTCGCGGGCGACCGGGTCGACGGGCTCGCCAACGTCGCGGGCGTCACCGACGACGTCACGCCGCTGCACGAGGTGTCGGACGCCGTGTGGCGCCGGAACTTCTCGGTGAACGTCGACGGGACGTTCCTGCTGAGCCGCGCGGTGCTGCCACTGATGCTGGCGGCCGGTCGCGGGTCCGTCGTGAACGTCGCCTCCGAGGCCGCCCTGCGCGGTTCGGCCGCCGGGGTCGCGTACACCGCGTCCAAGCACGCGGTCGTGGGCATCACGAAGAGCTCGGCGTACATGTACGGGCCGTCGGGGATCCGGGTCAACGCGGTCGCCCCCGGCCCGACCCTGACCGCGATGCGCCCCGTCGTGGCGTCCGAGCTCGGCCGCGCCCGCGTCGAGACCGGCTCGGCCATCCGCCCGCCGGTCGCCGAGCCGGCGCAGCTCGCCGGCCCGATCGCGTTCCTGCTGAGCGACGACGCGGCCGACGTCTCGGGTGTGATCATGCCGGTGGACGGCGGCTGGTCGGCCGCCTGATCGTCCCTGCTCCCGCCCGCGCCGACGGACCCCGCGGTCCGTCGGCGCGCGACCGCACCTCCCGAGAGGCACGACCGATGACCATCCGCGTCCTGCTGGCCGACGACCAGACCCTGCTGCGCGCCACGTTCCGGCTCCTGCTCGACTCCGCCCCCGACCTGGAGGTGGTCGGCGAGGCCGCAGACGGGGCGGAGGCCGTGGCGCAGGTGCGCGCGACCCGTGCCGACCTGGTGGTCATGGACATCCGCATGCCCGGCGTCGACGGGATCGAGGCGACCCGCCGGATCACCGCCGACGAGGCCCTGGCCGGCGTCAAGGTGCTGATCCTGACGACGTTCGAGACGGACGACCTGGTGGTCGAGGCGCTCCGGGCGGGTGCGAGCGGCTTCCTGGGCAAGGGGGTGGACCCCGCCGACCTGATCGCCGCCATCCGCACGGTGGCGGCGGGGGACCAGCTGCTCTCCCCGCACGCGACGCGGGCGCTGATCGAGCAGGTGGTCAGCGCGCCGCGGGCGCGGGACCGCAGCCCGCTGCCAGGGATCGAGGACCTCACCGAGCGCGAGCGCGAGATCGTCGGGCTCGTCGCGCGGGGCATGTCGAACGACGAGATCGGCGAGCATCTCTACATCAGCCCCGCGACGGCCAAGACGCACGTCAGCCGCTCGATGCTCAAGACCGGGGCGCGCGACCGCGCCCAGCTCGTGGTCTTCGCCTACGAGAGCGGGCTGGTCGACGAGTCGCGGTGAGCGGCGTCGCGACGCCCCCCGGGCCCGCGTACGCCCGATGTCTGCTCATCCGCTCCCCGGGTCGTAGCCGCCGGCCCCTGGGCGTACCCCGGATGCGGTACCGGACGCGCTCTCCCCGGCCGATTCGCGGGACCGCTCGCGTTGCGACGATCGACGACGTCGAAGTCGGACCCGCAACGAGAGTAGAGACCCATGGCAACGTTCCTCGCAAGGCTCGGGCGCTTCGCCGCCCGACGCCGCCTGGTGGTGGTGATCGCGTGGGTCGCCGTCTTCGCCGGCCTCACCGGCATCCTCGCGGTCAACGGGATGGGGGAGACCGCGGACGACTCGATCCCCGACTCGCGCGCCTCGCTCGCGCTCGACCGCATGAACGAGGAGTTCCCGTCCGGGGGCTCCCCGGAGGGCGCCCAGACGCTGCAGCTCGTCTTCCACCCGGACGCCGGCGCGGTGACCGACCCGGCCGTCGCGCAGGAGATCCGGTCCGTGCTCGACGAGGCCGCGTCGCTACCCGGGGTGCAGTCGGTGAGCGACCCGCTCGACCCCGAGAGCCCGTCGGTCTCGCCGGACCAGACCCTGGCGATCTCGACGCTGACCTACGTCGGTCTCGACGAGGAGCAGCAGGAGACCTCCTACGCCGCGGCGCTCGACCTGCAGGAGTCCGCGCCGGCCGAGCTGGGGGTGGAGCTGGGCGGCAATCTCGTCCCGCTCGGCGCCCCCGAGCAGGGCGTGGGCGAGATGATCGGCGTCCTGGCGGCGTTCCTCGTGCTGCTGCTGACGTTCGGGACCCTGCGGGCCGCGGGCGCCAACCTGCTCACCGCGGCCTTCGGCGTCGGCGTCGGCCTGGTCGGGGTCTTCGCGTACGGGTCGATCACCCCGATCGGCGAGAACTCGATCATCCTGGCCGCGATGCTCGGTCTCGCGGTCGGCATCGACTACGGCCTGTTCGTCCTGTCCCGCTTCCAGCACGAGCTGCGTGGTGGGCGGACGGTCGACGAGGCCATCGGCCGGGCGACCGGGACCGCGGGGACCGCCGTGGTGTTCGCCGGCGCGACCGTGATCGTGGCCCTGGTGGCCCTGATGGTCGCCGACATCGGCTTCATCTCGGTGATGGGCTTCGCCGCGGCGCTCGCCGTCCTCATCGCCGTCCTGCTGTCGCTGACCCTGCTGCCGGTCCTGCTCAAGACGATGGGCCTGAAGGCGCTGCCGAAGAAGCACCGGCGGGCGCTCGCCGAGGGCCGCATCTGGACCGAGGGGGCGACCGGGAAGCGCGGCTTCCTCAGCCGGTGGGGCGCCACCGTCGTCAAGCACCCCGTCCTGGCCCTCGTCGGCGGCGCCGCGGTCCTGGTCACCGTCGCGATCCCCGTGCTCAGCATGAAGACCGCGTTCCACGTCCCGGGCGGCGCGGACCCCGCGTCCACCGAGCGCGCGGCGTACAACCTCGTCCTGGACGAGCTCGGCGGCGTGCAGAGCCCGCTGATCGTGCTCGCCGAGGGCGACGACGTCGCGGCCGACGCCGGGGCCGTCGAGGAGGCGCTGTCCGCGCTCCCGGGCGTGCAGATGGTGACGCCCGCCGAGATCAGCGCGAGCGGCGACGTCGCCCGGGTCACCGTGATCCCCACGGGTGGCCCGATCGACGACTCCACCAAGGACCTCGTCCACACGATCCGCGACCACGAGGACTCGATGGTCGACGGCGTGCGCCTGGAGGTGACCGGGGAGACCGCCATCGGCATCGACCAGGACGCGGCCCTGAACACCGCCCTGATCAAGTACGTGATCGTGATCGTCCTGATCTCGATGGCGCTGCTGGTCCTGATGTTCCGCTCGATCCTCATCCCCGTGATCGCCACCGCCGGCTACCTGCTGTCCGTCCTGGCGTCCTTCGGTGCGAGCACGGCCGTGTTCCAGTGGGGGTGGGAGTTCCCGCTCATCACGGCCGCGCAGGGCGACCCCATGATGAGCCTGCTGCCGATCCTGCTGGTCGGTGTGCTGTTCGGGCTCGCCATGGACTACCAGGTGTTCCTGGTCTCCCGGATCAAGGAGATGCACGACCGCGGCATGGCCCCCAAGGACGCGATCGTGGAGGGCTTCTCCCGGGCGGCCCCGGTGCTCGTCGCCGCCGCGTCGATCATGACCGTCGTGTTCGCCGGCTTCGCGTCCAGTTCCTTCGCCATCGCCGCGTCGATCGCCTTCGGCCTCATGATCGGGATCGTCGCCGACGCGTTCATCGTCCGGATGATCCTCATGCCGGCCGCCCTGTCGCTGCTCGGCAAGGCCGCCTGGTGGATCCCGGCGTGGCTCGACAAGGCGCTGCCCCGCATCGACTCCGAGGGCCACGCGCTGCAGGACACGGTCCACGAGCCCCAGCCCCAGCCCGAGCTGGTCCGTCCGTAGGGTGCGGCGTCGGCCGGGGTCACCGCACCGGTGACCCCGGCCGACCTCTGCGCGGGTGCGGGCGCCCCCGCACCTGTGCTTCGATGGGTAGACGAACTCGTCTACCCAGGGAGCGGACATGGCGGAGCAGCAGGCGCGGCGGGGTGGCGGCCTCGCACGAACGGTGGGCCGGGTCGGCCTCGGGGCGGTGCTCGCGTTCGCCGGGACCAGCCACCTGACGTTCGCACGCGAGGAGTTCCAGGCGCAGGTCCCGCCATGGGTGCCGCTCGACGAGGACCTCGTCGTCCTCGGCTCGGGGGTCGTCGAGATCGCGCTCGGCACGGCGCTCGCCGTGGCGCCCGCGCGGCACCGCGCGAAGGTGGGATGGGCCGCGGCGGCGTTCTTCGTCGCGATCTTCCCCGGCAACGTGTCCCAGTACCTGACGCACACGGACGCCTTCGGGCTCGACACCGACGCCAAGCGGCTCGCCCGGCTGCCCGGCCAGGGCGTCCTGGTCGCGTGGTCGCTGTGGTCGACCGGCGCCTGGCGCGCGTGGCGGGACCGCCGCCGGGACTGAGCGTGCTTTGGCGGCGGTGCGCGCCCGTGGCGTAGTCTTCGTGGGCCGGTGCGGCGAGCCATGCCCGCGCGCGCCGAAGCGTGCCGCCCCTCGGGGTAGAGCGGGGAACCGCCCGACCGGCCCGCCCCAGCGCCCACGCCGGGCACCCCGGCGCAGACGAATCCGAGCAGTTGGAGAGCACTGAAGTGAAGAGCGCCGTCGAGACCCTGGAGCCCACCAAGGTCAGGCTGACCGTCGAGGTTCCGTACGACGAGCTCAAGCCGAGCATCGATCACGCCTACTCGCACATCGCGGAGCAGGTGAACATCCCCGGCTTCCGCAAGGGCAAGGTCCCGCCGCGGATCATCGACCAGCGCGTCGGCCGCCCGGCGGTCATGGAGCACGCCGTCAACGAGGGCCTGTCCGGCTTCTACGCCGAGGCCGTCCGCGAGAACAAGCTGCGCCCGCTCGGCCAGCCCGAGGTCGACGTCACGAAGGTGCCCGGCCTGGTGCCCGGCGAGACCGACGGCGACCTGGTGTTCACCGCCGAGGTCGAGGTCCGCCCCGAGATCGAGATCCCGTCGCTCGACGGCCTGTCCGTGACCGTGGACGACTCGGAGATCACCGACGAGGACGTCCAGGCCCGCCTGGACACCCTGCGCGAGCGCTTCGGCACCCTGGTCGGCGTCGACCGCCCGGCCGCCGACAAGGACTTCGCGGTGATCGATCTGGTCGCCAAGATCGACGGCGAGGAGGTCGACACGGTCTCCGGCGTCTCCTATCAGATCGGCTCGGGCAACATGCTCGAGGGCCTGGACGAGGCGCTGACCGGCCTGTCGGCCGGCGAGACCACGACGTTCTCGACCACGCTGGTCGGCGGCGACCACGCCGGCGAGCAGGCCGAGGTGACCGTCACCGCGTCCTCCGTCAAGGAGCGCGAGCTGCCCGAGGCCGACGACGACTTCGCGCAGATGGCGTCGGAGTTCGACACGGTGGAGGAGCTCCTGGCGGACCTGCGCGAGCAGGCCACCAAGATCAAGGCGCAGAACCAGGCCGTCCAGGCCCGCGACCTGCTCCTGGAGCAGCTGCTCGAGCAGCTCGAGATCCCGGTCCCCGCCGGCGCCGTCGAGGCCGAGGTGCACCGCCACCTCGAGTCCGAGGGCCGCCTGGAGGACGACGTGCACCGCGCCGAGGTCACGGAGCAGGCGCAGACCGCGCTGCGCAACCAGATCCTCCTGGACACCCTGGCCGAGAACCTCGAGGTCAAGGTCAACCAGGGCGAGCTCGTCGACTACCTCGTGAGCGCGTCCCGCCAGTACGGCATGGACCCGAACACGTTCATCCAGACCATCGACCAGCAGGGCCAGATCCCCGCGATGGTCGCCGAGGTCGCGCGCTCGAAGGCCCTCGCGGTCGCGCTGCGGCACGTGGCGGTCGTCGACGGCTCCGGCGCGGCGGTCGACCTGTCGGAATACATCGGGACCGACGAGGAGGACGCGGCGCAGACCGCGCTCGAGGACGCTGCCACCGCGGCCGCCGAGGGCGACGAGGACGCGACCGAGGCCACCGAGGCGCCCGCCGAGGACGCCAAGGCCTGAGCCCCGGCACCTGCACGACGCGAGGGCCCCGCACCGTCACCGGTGCGGGGCCCTGTGCGCGTCCCGGGCCGGGTGCACCCCCTGCGCCGACAGCGAAACGGGGCCCGACCGGGACTGATGCCGGGCGGGCCGGGCGTTAGGGTCGCTGACAAGCAACCAGTCCTGATCGAGGGAGCGTTCGTGAACGACCAGACGCCGGCCATCGCCCGGGCAGAGTCCGGGGGACTCGGCCTCAACGACTCCATCTACAACCGGCTCCTCAAGGAGCGGATCATCTGGCTGGGGTCGGAGGTCCGGGACGAGAACGCGAACGCCATCTGCGCCCAGATGATGCTGCTCGCGGCGGAGGACCCGGACAAGGACATCTTCCTGTACATCAACTCGCCCGGCGGCTCGATCACCGCGGGCATGGCGATCTACGACACCATGCAGTACATCCAGCCGGACGTCGCCACGGTGGCCATGGGCATGGCGGCCTCGATGGGGCAGTTCCTGCTGTCCTCGGGCGCCAAGGGCAAGCGGTACGCCACCCCGCACGCCCGCGTGATGATGCACCAGCCCTCCGGCGGCATCGGCGGCACCGCCACCGACGTGCGCATCAACGCCCAGCTGATCCTGCACATGAAGACGGTGCTCGCGGAGCTGATCGCCGAGCAGACCGGCAAGTCGGTCGAGCAGATCACGGCGGACTCGGACCGCGACCGCTGGTTCACCGCCCCCGAGGCCCTCGACTACGGGTTCGTCGACAAGGTCGTCACCCACGCCGGCGCCGTCACCGGCGGCGGCGGCACCGCGGCCTGACCCACCCCCGTCGACCACCACAGACCTAGTCAGGAGAACTCGTGAGCACCGAGTCGCAGTTCATCGCCCGCGCCGGGCGCCTCGCCGGCGGCTGGGGCGGCACCGCCGGGTCCGTCGCGACCTCGCCGTCGTCCCGCTACGTGCTGCCCCAGTTCGAGGAGCGCACCGCCTACGGCTACAAGCGGCAGGACCCGTACACCAAGCTGTTCGAGGACCGGATCATCTTCCTCGGCGTGCAGGTGGACGACGCCTCCGCGGACGACATCATGGCCCAGCTGCTGGTCCTGGAGTCGACCGACCCCGACGGCATCATCACGCTGTACATCAACTCGCCCGGTGGCTCGTTCACCGCGCTGACCGCGATCTACGACACGATGCAGTACATCAAGCCGCAGATCCAGACGGTGTGCCTCGGCCAGGCGGCCTCGGCCGCGGCGGTCCTGCTGGCCGCCGGCACCCCGGGCAAGCGCCTGGCGCTGCCGAACGCCCGCGTGCTGATCCACCAGCCCGCGATGGAGGGCGGCGGCTACGCCCAGGCGTCGGACATCGAGATCCACGCCAACGAGCTGATCCGGATGCGCGAGTGGCTCGAGGAGACCATCGCGCACCACACCGGCCAGCCGCTGGACAAGGTCCGCCAGGACATCGAGCGCGACAAGATCCTCACCGCCAAGCAGGCGCACGAGTACGGGATCGTCGACCAGGTGCTCGAGAGCCGCAAGGGCGCGATCGCCACCCGCGTCGAGCCGTGACGCCGCCCGGGGGCCGCTGAGGTCCCCGCGGTAGCCCGCGCGCCCCGCCGCGACCGCCTCCAGGGCGGCCGCGGCGGGGCGCGCGACCACCTCCGGACGGGCGAACCCGGCCGACACGCCCGGCGCCCGGTGCGTGGCGGGCTGACACCGGGCCCGCCGTGGTGTGCAATGGACCGATGGGCGGTCGGCCGTGGTCGGCCCGCCCAGGAGCGCAGTGACTCGCGACCGACCGGTCGCACCGAGGGAAGGGGACGCACGTGGCTCGCATCGGGGACGGCGCGGACCTTCTCAAGTGCTCGTTCTGCGGGAAGTCGCAGAAGCAGGTGAAGAAGCTCATCGCGGGTCCGGGCGTCTACATCTGCGACGAGTGCATCGAGCTCTGCAACGAGATCATGGAGGAGGAGCGGGCGGAGGCCACCGAGATCGGGATGGTCGAGCTGCCCAAGCCGAAGGAGATCTTCGGGTTCCTCGAGCAGTACATCGTCGGCCAGGAGCCCGCCAAGCGGTCGCTCGCGGTCGCGGTCTACAACCACTACAAGCGGATCCAGGCGGGCGAGGCGACCCCGTCGGTCGGCACCGCGCAGGCCGAGGACTCGGTCGAGATCGCGAAGTCGAACATCCTGCTGATCGGCCCCACCGGCTGCGGCAAGACGTACCTCGCCCAGACCCTCGCGCGGATGCTCAACGTCCCGTTCGCGATCGCGGACGCCACGGCCCTCACGGAGGCGGGCTACGTGGGCGAGGACGTCGAGAACATCCTGCTCAAGCTCATCCAGGCCGCGGACTTCGACGTCAAGAAGGCCGAGACCGGGATCATCTACATCGACGAGATCGACAAGATCGCCCGCAAGAGCGAGAACCCGTCGATCACGCGCGACGTCTCCGGCGAGGGCGTGCAGCAGGCGCTGCTCAAGATCATCGAGGGCACGACGGCCTCGGTGCCCCCGCAGGGCGGCCGCAAGCACCCGCACCAGGAGTTCATCCAGATCGACACGACGAACGTCCTGTTCATCGTGGCCGGCGCCTTCGCCGGGCTGGACGAGATCATCACCAGCCGCTCGGGCCGCAAGGGCATCGGCTTCGGCGCCCCGCTGCACAGCGCGGACGACAAGGACGTCTACGGCGACGTCATGCCGGAGGACCTGCTGAAGTTCGGGCTGATCCCCGAGTTCATCGGCCGCGTCCCGGTCATCACCACCGTGTCGCCGCTGGACCAGTCCGCGCTCGTCCGGATCCTCACCGAGCCGCGCAACGCCCTGGTCAAGCAGTACCAGCGGATGTTCGAGATCGACGGCGTCGAGCTCGAGTTCACGCAGGACGCCGTCGAGGCCATCGCCGACCAGGCGCTGCTGCGCGGCACCGGCGCGCGCGGCCTGCGGGCGATCATGGAGGAGGTTCTCCAGCAGGTGATGTTCGAGGTGCCGAGCCGCGACGACGTCGAGCGCGTCGTCGTCAACCGCGGCGTGGTCCTGGAGAACGTCAACCCGACCCTGGTCCCGCGGCAGGCGCCCGCCAAGCGCACGCCCCGCGAGAAGAGCGCCTGACCTCGTCGTCGCGCCCCCTACGATCGGGGGCGTGACGACTCCCAGCACCCCGGTCGGCGCCCCCGCGCTCCCGCCCGAGCTCGCGCGCCTGCGCGGCAGCATCGACAACATCGACGCGGCCCTCGTCCACCTGCTCGCGGAGCGGTTCAAGGCGACGCAGCAGGTCGGGGTGCTGAAGGCCCGCCTCGGCCTGCCCGCGTCCGACCCGGGCCGCGAGGCGCGCCAGGTCGCCCGGCTGCGGGACCTGGCGCACCAGGCCGACCTCGACCCGGTGTTCGCGGAGAAGTTCCTCGCGTTCATCGTCGAGGAGGTCATCCGGCACCACGAGGAGATCGCGGCGGGCCCCGACGGCCAGCGCGCCCCGGCGACGGCCTCGGACGACCCGGTCACCGACTGACGGCACCGCCCCGGGACACGCCCGGCCGCCAGCTCGTCGCGCTCCGGGGTGGCGCGGTGCGACCGGCTGTCAGAGGGTGGGAGGGGTCAGGACCGGTCGGTCGGTGCGGCCCGGACGGCGCTGCGCCGGCACGACCCACGCAACCGGACCCTCGGAGGTCGCTCGTGGAACTGCACTGGCTCAAGCCCCTGCTCGGACGTCCCGCCCCGTTCATCACCATCCACCTGGACGCGACGCGTGCCGACGCGTCCGGTGACGAGGAGGTCTCGGGCCGGTGGCGGGCCCTGCGCAAGGAGCTGGAGCGATCGGGGGCGGCCGCGGCCGTGCTGGACGAGATCGAGGAGCGGGTGACCCGGCCCACCGGGGTCGCCGGCCCGCACGGGCGCGTGGTGATCGCGGACGCCGAGGGCGTCGTCGTCGACCGCGTGCTCAAGGAGTCGCCGGCGCAGTCGACCGCGCACCTGGACGACGTGCCGGTGCTGCTGCCGGCCGTGCGCGCCGCGGACCAGGCCACGCGGTTCCTGCTGGTCGAGGTCGACCGGCAGGGCGCGGACCTCACCTGGTCGGACGGCTCGGGCCTGCGCACCGCGCAGAAGGAGTCCGTCGAGGGCGACCACGACGAGCTCCGGAAGGTCAAGGAGAGCGGCGACGGTTGGAAGGCCCGGCGGGTGCAGATGCGCGCCGAGGACTCCTGGGAGCGCAACGCCGAGACCGTCGCCGCCGAGCTCGACAAGCAGGTGGTCGAGAAGAAGCCCGAGATCGTCCTCGTCACCGGTGACGTCCGCGCGGTCTCGCTGCTCTGCCACGCCGTGGCGCCGCGGACCAAGGACATCCTCGTCGAGGTCCCGGGCGGCTCCCGCGCCGACGGCGTCAAGCAGGACGTGTTCCACCAGCGGGTCGCCGAGGCGCTCGAGGCGTTCCGGCAGCGCCGGCGCGAGGAGACCCTCGCGCGCTACCGCGAGGAGCTCGGCCGCGGGGGAGCGGCGGTGACCTCCGTCGACGACGTGGTGACCGTGCTGCAGCGCGGCCAGGTCCGCGAGCTCGTCCTGCACGAGGACGTCACGCTGCCCGGCTCGGCGCTCGGCGAGCGGCAGCTGTGGGTCGGCCCGGACCCGCTGCAGATCGCGTCCAGCGAGGACGACCTGGCGGGCATCGGTGTCACGGAGGGCGCGCGGCGGATGCCGGCGGACGTGGCGCTGCTGCGCGCCGCGCTCGGGCAGGACGCCGGGCTGGCGATCGCGCTCGACGGGCAGGTCGAGGCGGTCGACGGGGTGGGCGCGGTGCTGCGCTACACCGACGGGTCGACGCCGAGCGAGGCGGTGCCCACGCAGTCGGCCGACCAGCGCCGGCTGCACGACGTGGTCTGACGGTCGCAGGGAGAGGTCCGGCCCGGCACGCGCACGGCGTGCCGGGCCGGACCTCTTCCTGCTCGAGCGGTGGGGCGTCAGTGCTCCCGGGTGTCGACGTAGAGCTCCTCGACGTCGGCCGCGAAGTCCTTGAGCACCAGCGCGCGCTTCACCTTGAGCGACGGGGTCAGGTAGCCGTTCGCCTCGGTGAAGTCGCCGTCGAGCACGCGCACCTTGCGGATGGACTCCGCGCGGGACACGGCCTCGTTGGCGCGCGCGGCGGCGCGGTCGAGGGCCGCCAGCACCTCGGGGTGCTTCCCCGCGGCGCGGACGTCCATCGGCGGCAGGCCGTGCATCGACAGCCAGCCGGGGAGCATGTCGGCGTCCAGGGTGACCAGCGCGCCGATGAACGGGCGGCCGTCGCCGACGACCACGACCTGGCTGACCAGCGGGTGGCCGCGGAACCGGTCCTCGAGCACGGCGGGCGCGACGTTCTTGCCGCCCGCGGTGACGATGAGCTCCTTGGCGCGGCCGGTGAGCCGCAGGTAGCCGTCGTCGTCCAGGGTGCCGATGTCGCCGGTCGCGAACCAGCCGTCGGCGTCCAGGACCTCGGCGGTGGCCTCGGCGTTGTCGTGGTAGCCGCGGAACACGTGCGGGCCCTTCGCGAACACGTTGCCGTCGTCGTCGACCCGGAGTGAGGTGCCCGGGTAGGCGGGGCCGACGGTGCCGATCTTGATGAGCCCGGGGCGGTTGACCGCGGACGGCGCGGTGGTCTCGGTCAGCCCGTAGCCCTCGAGCACCACGAGGCCGAGGCCCCGGTAGTAGTGGCCCAGCCGCTCGCCCAGCGGGGCGCCGCCGGAGATCGCGTACCGCAGCGAGCCGCCCATCGCGTCCCGGAGCTTGCGCAGCACCAGGGACGACGCGAGGGCGTGCGCGGCCTTGAGCTGCGCCGACGGCCCGGCGGCGGTGTCCAGGGCGCGGGAGTAGGTGATGGACACCTTGGCGGCCCAGCGGAACAGCTTGAGCTTCGCGCCGTGGCCGGCCTTCTGCTCGGCGGAGTTGTAGACCTTCTCGAACACCCGCGGCACGGCCAGGATGTACGTCGGCCGGAACGACGCGAAGTCGGCGAGCAGGTTCCGGGTGTCGGGGGTGTGGCCCAGCGGGGAGCCCGCCTCGATCGCGACCATCTGGATGAACCGCGCGAACACGTGCGCGAGCGGCATGAACAGCAGGGTCCGGGACCCCGGGGTCGCGCACACCTCGGCCAGCGCGGCGACGCCGTTGCGGGCGTTGTCGACGAAGTTCCCGTGGCTGAGCTCGACGCCCTTGGGCCGGCCCGTCGTGCCCGAGGTGTAGATGATCGTCGCGAGGTCCGCGGCGGTGGCCAGGGACCGGCGGCGCTCGATCTCGGCGTCCTCGACGTCCGCGCCGTCGGCGACAAGGCCGGCGAGCCCGCCCTCGTCGATCACCACGACCTCGCGGACCGCGGGCACGGCCTCGCGCACCTGGCCGACGACCGCGGCGTGCGCGGCGGTCTCGACGACGACGAGCGAGGCGCCGGAGTTCGACAGGATCCACTCGACCTGCTCGGCCGAGGACGTCTCGTAGACCGGCACGCCCACGCCGCCGGCGAACCACACCGCGAAGTCGGTGAGCGTCCACTCGTACCGGGTGCGGGACATGATCGCGACGCGGTCGCCCGGCTCGAGACCCTGCGCGACCAGGCCCTTCGCGAGGGCGGTCACCTCGCGGACGAACTCGGCGACCGTCACCGGCGCCCAGGAGCCGCCGAGCCCGGTCGAGCGCTCGAAGATCACGCTCGACGCACCGCGGGCCAGGCGCCGCAGCAGCAGGCCGGGCACGTTGAGCGCGGGGTCGTGCGGGGCGGGCGTGTCGGCGCTGAACTCGCGCATCGGTGCTCCTGGTGCGGGGGTCGGGGGACCGGGGCGCGCACCGCGCTGACGAGCGGCGACGACCGTTCGCGCCATGCTATCGGCCCCCTGTGCGCCCACCCGGGACCCGGGGACGACAAGACCGGGCCGCCGGGATCGTGGGATCCCGACGACCCGGTCGGGGTCGTGCGTGCCGTCGCCCGGCGGCCGTCGTGCGGCCGGTCAGGCCACGTCGGTGTGCGTCGGGTCGAGCACCCGCTGCAGGAACGTCCGCGTGCGCGCCTCCCGGGGCGCCCCGATGACCTGGTCCGCGGGACCGTCCTCGACGATGACGCCGCCGTCCATGAACACCACGCGGTCGCCCACGTCGCGCGCGAACGCCATCTCGTGCGTGACGACGATCATCGTCATGCCGCCGTCGGCGAGGTCCCGCATGACGCCGAGGACGTCGCCGACGAGCTCCGGGTCGAGGGCCGAGGTCGGCTCGTCGAAGAGCATGAGCTGCGGGTCCATCGACAGCGCCCGGGCGATCGCGACCCGCTGCTGCTGCCCGCCGGACAGCTGCGCCGGGTGCGCGTCCGCGCGGTCAGCGAGGCCGACGCGCTCGAGGTTGGCGCGGGCGATCCGGTCCGCCTCCGCCGCAGAGCGCTTGAGCACGCCCCGCTGGGCCATCGTGCAGTTCTCCAGCACGGTCTTGTGCGCGAACAGGTTGAACTGCTGGAACACCATGCCGACGTGGGTCCGGACCTGGTCGATGTCGACGTCCGGGTCGGTCACGTCGACGCCCAGCACCTCGACGGCGCCGCCGGTCGGCTCCTCCAGGAGGTTCACGCAGCGCAGCAAGGTCGACTTGCCGGAGCCCGACGGGCCGATGACGCAGACCACCTCGCCGGCGTGCACGTCCAGGTCGATGCCGGTGAGCACCTCGCGCTCGCCGAACGCCTTGCGCAGGCCGGTGATCCGGACGACGGGGGCGCCGGTGGGGGAGGTGGCGGTCATGTGCGGCTCCTCGCGCCGGTGCGCTTCTCCAGGTACCGCGCGAGCTGGCCCAGGGGGAGCGTGATGAGCAGGTAGCAGGCGCCGATGAGGAACAGCGGCGTCAGGCCGCCCTGCGCGCTGTTGAGCGCGTCGCGGCCGATCTTGGTCAGGTCGTACTGGCTGACGGCGAGGCCGAGCAGGAACACGAGCGAGGTGTCCTTCGTCAGCAGGATCAGCTCGTTCGTCATCGGCGGCAGCACGATCCGGAACGCCTGCGGGATCACGACCTGGCGCAGCGTGCGCCCGTGCGACATGCCGAGCGAGCGCGCCGCCTCGACCTGGCCCTTCGGCACGGCCTGCAGGCCGGCGCGCAGCGTCTCGGCGATGTAGGCGGCGGAGACCAGGCCCAGCGCGAGCGCGGCCTTCGTCGTGACCGACGGGATGTTCACGCCGAACGCGATCGGCACGGCGTACCCGAACGAGATCACGACCAGCAGCGCCGGGATGCCGCGGAAGAACTCGATGTAGACGATCGCGATCCACCGGTACAGCGCGACCGACGACATCCGCATCAGGGCGAGGGCCGTGCCGAGCGAGAGGCCGACCGCGAACCCGGCCGCGGTGTACGTGATCGTGTTGAGGAACGCCCGCGGCAGCTGCGGGGCGATCGCCGCGATCGCGTCGGTGTTGAAGAAGTTCGTCCCGACGTTCTCCCAGTCGATCGCCAGCGCGACCGCCACCAGGACGACCACGAGCAGCGCGTACTGGGCGAGCCGGAAGACCCGCGCGCGCCGGCGCGGGCTCCACCGGCGCCGGGACGCGGGGAGCGTCCCGGGCGCCGGCGTGGACGTGGTCGTCACGTCAGCCGTCCGACGGGCTCGGCGACGCCGACGCGGTCTCCGAGGTCATCGGCGCGGTGCCGATGTACTGGGTGTAGAGGTCGTCGTACGTGCCGTCCTCGCGGATCCGCTCCAGGGTGGCGTTGATCTGGTCGAGCAGCGCGGTGTTGCCCTGCTTCACGCCCAGGCCGTACTGCTCGCCGGTCGAGAAGTTCGCGCTGACCTCGAAGCCCTCGGAGACGTACGGGCCGAGCACCGCGATGTCGTTGACGACCGCGTCGACCTGGCCGGTCTTCAGCGCCTGGATCTGCAGGCCGAGGTCCTCGAACTGGACGGTCTGCAGGCCGTTGTCCGTGGCCCAGGTCTCGCCCGTCGTGGCCTGCTGCACGCCGATCGTCTTGCCCTCGAGCGACTCGACGCTGTCGAGGTCCGAGCCCTCCGGGACCAGCAGGCCCTGGTCGGCGTCGAAGTACGGGTCGGAGAAGTCGATCTTCTGCTGACGCTCCGGGGTGATGGTGATGCCCGAGGCGACGACGTCGCAGTTGTTCGTGTTCAGGTCCGCGCCCGACTGGATGCCCTCGAACGGGGTCACCTTGGTGGTGAGCGTGACGCCCAGGTCGGTGGCGACCTCGTTGACGATCGCGATGTCGAGGCCGACGACCTCGCCGTCCTCCTCGTACTCGAACGGCTCGTAGGGCGGGTTCGTGCAGACGGTGAGGGTGCCGTCGCTGACGAGCTGGACCCCGCCGTCGGACGAGGCGGCGTCGTCGCCGCTGCCGCCGCAGGAGGCGAGCAGGAGCGCCGCCGCGACGGCGGCGGGCAGGGCGGCGAGGGTGCGGGTGCGCATGGGTGACTCCTGGTGGGGGAAGACCGGCCGCAAGACTATACATTCGCGACGATACGTATGCATAACCAGTCCCGGTGGGGACGAGAGTCCCAGACTGCCACGCCGGCGCGCACCCGCACGGCGGCCGCAGACGCCACGAGGGCGCACCCCCGCGCGGGGGGTGCGCCCTCGTGTGCGCGTGGAGCCGTCAGGCCGTGGGCTTCTGCTTCGGCTCCGGCGGGAGCAGCTCGGCGTCCCGGGCCACGACCGTCGCGTCCGGGGCGTCCGGGACCTCGACGACGTCGAGCTCGCCCGTGGCCCGGCCCGCGGCGCGGACGTCGCCGAGCGCCACCTGCACGCCCGGCAGCAGCGCCGCCGGGACCTCGAGGCGGGCCCGCAGGATCTCGGTCCGCATCGAGACCTTGGCCTCGGACTTGAGCTTGCGCAGCGCGGCCAGGGCCGAGCCCGCGGCCGCGACCACGGCGTAGTCCCCGTCGCCGGCGGCGGCGCGCAGCGGGTCGGCGTCCGGCCACGGCGCGCGGTGCACCGAGCCCTCGCGCCACCAGGACCAGACCTCCTCGGTCGCGAACGGCAGCACCGGGGCGAACAGCCGCAGCAGCACGTCGAGCGCGAGGTTCAGCGCGGCCCGCGCCGACGCCGTCTCGGCCGTGACGTCCGCGTCGGCGGCGCCCGCGCCGTACGCGCGGTCCTTGACCAGCTCGAGGTAGTCGTCGCAGAACGTCCAGAAGAACGTCTCGGTCAGCTCGAGCGCGCGGGTGTGGTCGTACGCCTCGAGCGCCGCCGTCGCGCGGTCGACCACGTCCGCCAGGCCGGCGAGCATCGCGCGGTCCAGCGCCTCGGTGACCAGGGCCGGGTCGAGCGCCGCGGCGCCCTGCTCGGCCGAGCCGAAGCCCAGCACGAACTTCGACGCGTTGAGCACCTTGATCGCCAGGCGGCGGCCGATCTTCATCTGGCCGACCTCGAACGCCGCGTCGGTGCCGAGACGGGCCGAGGCCGCCCAGTACCGGACCGCGTCCGAGCCGTGCTCCTCGAGCAGGCCCATCGGCGTGACGACGTTGCCCTTGGACTTCGACATCTTCTTGCGGTCGGGGTCCAGGATCCAGCCCGAGATCGCCGCGTCCTTCCACGGCAGCGAGCCGTGCTCCAGGTGCGAGCGGACGACCGTCGAGAACAGCCACGTGCGGATGATGTCCTGGCCCTGGGGGCGCAGGTCCATCGGGAACACCCGCTCGAACAGGTCGGGGTCGGTGCGCCAGCCGCCCGCGATCTGCGGGGACAGCGACGACGTCGCCCAGGTGTCCATGATGTCGGGGTCGCCCACGAAGCCGCCCGGGACGCCGCGCTGCTCGGCGGTGTAGCCGGCGGGCACGTCGGACGACGGGTCGACCGGCAGCTGGTCCTCGGACGGGAGGATCGGGTGGTCGTGGTCGACCTCGCCCTCCGCCGACACGGGGTACCAGACCGGGAACGGCACGCCGAAGAACCGCTGGCGCGAGACGAGCCAGTCGCCGTTCAGGCCGCCGACCCAGTTCTCGTACCGGACGCGCATGAAGTCGGGGTGGAAGCCGAGCTCGGTGCCGCGGGCGAGCAGCTGCTCGCGGAGGTCGGCGTCCCGGCCGCCGTTGCGGATGTACCACTGGCGCGAGGTGACGATCTCGAGCGGCTTGTCGCCCTTCTCGAAGAAGTTCGCCTTGCGCTGGGTCGTCTGCGGCTCGCCGTCCAGGTCGCCCGACTCGCGCAGGCCGGCCACGACCGCCTCGCGCGCCGAGAACGTCGTCTTGCCGGCCAGCTCGCCGTACAGGGCGCGGCCCGCCTCGTCGGTGATCCAGTCCGGGGTGTCCCGGACCAGGCGGCCGTCGCGGCCGATCACCGAGCGGGTCGGCAGCTGCAGCTCGCGCCACCACTGCACGTCGGTCAGGTCGCCGAAGGTGCAGCACATCGCGATGCCCGCGCCCTTGTCCGGCTCGGCGGCCGGGTGCGCCAGCACCGGGACCTCGACCCCGAACAGCGGGCTGGTCACCGTGGTGCCGAACAGGTGCTGGTAGCGCTCGTCGTCGGGGTGCGCGATGAGCGCGACGACGGCGGGCAGCAGCTCCGGGCGGGTGGTCTCGATGTGCACCGGGTCGGCGCCGGCTCGGTGGAAGGCCACCTTGTGGAACGCGCCCGGGTAGTCCCGGGCCTCCAGCTCGGCCTGCGCCACAGCGGTCTGGAACGTCACGTCCCACAGGCCCGGGGCCTCGGCCTGGTACGCCTCGCCGCGCGCGAGGTTGCGCAGGAACGCCTGCTGGGCGACGGCGCGGGCCTCGCCGGAGATGGTCTGGTAGGTGCGCGACCAGTCGACCGACAGGCCGAGCCGGCGCCACAGCGCCTCGAACTGCTGCTCGTCCTCGACGGTCAGCCGCTCGCACAGCTCGACGAAGTTGCGCCGGCTGATCGGCACCTGGTCGGCGGCCTTGACGCTCTTGCCCTCGCCGCCGACGTGCGGCGGCTCGAAGCCCTCGTCGTACGGCAGCGACGGGTCGCAGCGCACGCCGAAGTAGTTCTGCACGCGGCGCTCGGTGGGCAGGCCGTTGTCGTCCCAGCCCATCGGGTAGAACACCTCGGCGCCGCGCATCCGGCGGTACCGGGCGACGACGTCGGTGTGCGTGTACGAGAACACGTGGCCCACGTGCAGCGAGCCGGAGACGGTGGGCGGCGGGGTGTCGATGGAGTACACCTGCTCGCGGGTCTTCGACCGGTCGAACGCGTACGTGCCCTGCTCGGTCCACGCGCCGTCCCAGCGGTCCTCGACGCCGTCGAGCGACACCCGGTCCGGTACCTCGCGCACCGCGCGTACGGCCGCGGCGGCGGTCGTCGGGGGTGCGGCGGGCGTGGCGGCGGGGGACAGGTCGGTCATGGGCACACATCTTCCCAGATGTCCGGGCCTGCCCCGACGCCGCTCCCGGTGACCGGGACGCGAACGCCGGGCGACGCCCCGGTGAACCGTCGTGGGCCGCCGCGACCCGCGCGGGGAGGCTGTGTCACAGTGCCGGTCGGCCGCCCGGGACCTGGCGCGGCCGACGGGCGGGAGGAACACGTGGGCGAACCGGACGGGCTGCTGCGGTCGGGGCTGGCGGCGGCGCCGCGGACCCTGGCGGACGTGCTCGCGGCCACGGTCGCGGCGCACGGCGACGCGCCGGCGATCGACGACGGCACCACGGTGCTGACGTACGCGGAGCTGGACGGGGTCGTGCGGTCGGCTGCGGCGGCGCTGGCGGCCGAGGGGATCGGGCCGGGGTCGCGGGTCGGCGTGCGGGTGCCGTCGGGCACCGCCGAGCTGTACACGGCGATCCTGGCGGTGCTGGCCGCGGGCGCGGCGTACGTGCCGGTGGACGTCGACGACCCTGACGAGCGGGCACGCACCGTGTTCGCCGAGGCGGCGGTCGACCGGGTGCTGGCCGAGGGCGACCTGCGGGCGCTGGTGGCGGCGGGGCGGCGGCGCGGCGCGGGCGCGGGCGGGCCCGTGCGCGGTCCCGGGCTCGGCGACGACGCCTGGATCATCTTCACCTCCGGGTCGACCGGCGCCCCGAAGGGCGTGGCCGTCACCCACCGGTCGGCGGCCGCGTTCGTCGACGCCGAGGCGCGGCTGTTCCTGCAGGACCGCCCGCTCGGCCCGGGGGACCGGGTGCTCGCGGGGCTGTCGGTGGCGTTCGACGCCTCCTGCGAGGAGATGTGGCTGGCCTGGGCGCACGGCGCCTGCCTGGTGCCCGCGCCGCGCGCGCTGGTCCGCACCGGCATGGACCTCGGCCCGTGGCTGGTGGCGCAGGGGATCACGGTCATCTCGACGGTGCCGACGCTCGCGGGCCTGTGGCGGCCCGAGGAGCTGGCCGGCGTGCGGCTGCTGATCTTCGGCGGCGAGGCGTGCCCGCCGGAGCTCGCGGCGCGGCTGGTCACCCCGGCCCGGGAGGTGTGGAACACCTACGGGCCCACCGAGGCGACCGTCGTGGCGTGCGCCGCGAGGATGTCCGGCGAGGGCCCGGTCCGGATCGGGCTGGCGCTGGACGGCTGGGACCTCGCGGTCGTCGGCGAGGACGGCACCCCGGTCGCCGAGGGCGAGACGGGCGAGCTGATCATCGGCGGCGTCGGGCTGGCGCGGTACCTGGACCCGGCCAAGGACGCCGAGAAGTACGCGCCGGCGCCCGGGCTGGGCTGGGAGCGGGCGTACCGCAGCGGCGACGTCGTCCGGCTGGACCGCGCCGGGCTGCTGTTCGTCGGGCGCGCGGACGACCAGGTCAAGATCGGCGGCCGGCGGATCGAGCTCGGCGAGGTCGAGGCGGCGCTGGGTGGGCTGCCGGGCGTCGCGGGCGCGGCCGTCGCCGTGCGCCGCACCCCGGCGGGGACCGCCGTGCTGGCCGGGTACCTGGTGCCGGCCGAGGGCGCGACGCTCGACCTCGGCGACGCGCGGGCGCGGCTCCGGGAGGTGCTGCCCGCGGCGCTGGTGCCGCTGCTCGGGGTCGTCGACGCGCTGCCCACCCGCGGGTCGGGCAAGGTCGACCGGGACGCCCTGCCGTGGCCGCTGCCCGGGGCGGGGTCGCCGGGCGGGGACGGGTCGGGCGATGGTGCCGGGCCGGTGGGCCTGTCGCCGACCGCCGCCTGGGTCGCCGAGCGGTGGACGGCCGCGCTCGGCGCGTCGGTGTCCGGGCCCGACGACGACTTCTTCGCGGCCGGTGGCGGCAGCCTCGTCGCGGCCCAGCTGGTGTCGGCGCTGCGCGAGCGGTTCGGCACCGTGACCGTCGCCGACGTGTACGAGTACCCGCGGCTCGCGGACCTCGCCCGCCGGCTGGACGAGCTGGAGCCGGCGGCGCCCGCCACGGAGCGGGTCGTCGTGCCCACCCCCGGGCGCGCGCAGGCGCTGCAGACCCTGCTCGGCGTGCCGCTCGCGGCGCTCGTCGGGCTGCGCTGGCTCACCTGGCTGCTCGCGGCGGAGCAGCTGCTCGCCGTCACCGGGGCCGTGCCCTGGCTCGAGCCCGTGCCGGCGTCCTGGTGGTGGCTGGCCCTGGGGTGGCTCGTGCTCATCAGCCCGCTCGGCCGGATGGGCTCGACCGTCCTGGTCGCGCGGACGCTGCTCCGGGGGCTCAGGCCCGGGCGGTACCCGCGGGGCGGGTCGGTGCACCTGCGGCTGTGGTTCGTCGAGAGCTGGGCCGCGGCCGCGGGCGCCGAGAACCTGTCCTGCGCGCCGTGGACCGCCGTCTACGCCCGGGCGCTCGGGGCCAAGGTCGGGGTCGACGTGGACCTGCACACCGCGCCGCCCGTCACGGGCCTGCTGACGCTCGGCGACCGGTGCGCCGTCGAGCCCGAGGTCGACCTGCGCGGGCACTGGCTCGACGGCGACGTCCTGCACGTCGGGCGGGTGCGGATCGACAAGCGCGCGACCGTCGGCACCCGGAGCACGATCGCCCCGGGCGTCCGCATCGGGCAGGGCGCGCAGGTCGCGGCCGGCTCGGCGGTGCTCTCCGGGGTCGCGCCGGGCGAGCTGTGGGCGGGGTCGCCGGCCGCGTTCGTCGGGCCGGCCGCGGAGCCGTGGCCCGAGGGCCGGGCGCCGCGCGGGCGTCGGTGGGTCGGCGTGTACGGGGGCACGGCCGCGGCGCTCGCGGCGCTGCCGGTCGTCGCCGCGACCGTCGGCCTGCTGGCGGTCGCCGCGGGGGTGCGCGACGCGGGGTCGTGGGGCGGGGCGTGGGACGACGCGCTGCTGGCCGTGCCGCTCGCGGCGCTGGCGTCGTTCGCCGTGCTCGCGCTGGTCACGCTCGTGGGCGTCCGGCTGCTCGGGATCGGCGTCGCGGAGGGCTACCACCCCGTGCGCAGCCGGGTCGGCTGGCAGGTCTGGGCCACCCAGCGGCTGATGGACGACGCGCGCAGCACGCTCTACCCGCTGTACGCGAGCACTCTGACGCCGCTGTGGCTGCGGGCCCTCGGCGCACGGGTCGGCCGGGACGTCGAGGCGTCGACCGTCCTCATGCTGCCGTCGCTCACCACGGTCGGCGCCGGGTCGTTCCTGGCCGACGACACCCTGATCGGCTCCTACGAGCTCGGGCGCGGGTGGCTGCGCGTCGAGCGGGCGAAGGTCGGCAAGCGGGCGTTCCTCGGCAACTCCGGGATGATCGCGCCGGGCCGGGCGGTGCCCAAGCGCGGGCTCGTCGCGGTGCTGTCGGGTGCGCCCGAGCGGGCCAAGCCGGGCACCTCCTGGCTCGGCTCCCCGCCGGAGCCGCTGCGCCGCACCCCGGGGGACTCGGACACCTCGCGCACCTTCGACCCGCCGGCGCGGCTGCGGGTCGCCCGGGCGCTCGTCGAGGCGTGCCGGCTGCTGGCGGTGGTCGTGGCGTTCGGGATCGGCGTCGCGGTGCTGCTGGTGCTCGGGGAGGTCGCGCACGCGCGCGGCCTCGGCGCGGCGGCGCTGCTGTCGCCGGTGGTCGTCGTGGGCGCCGCGGTCCTCGCGTGCGCCGTGGCCGTCGTCGCCAAGTGGGCGCTGGTCGGCCGGATCCGGGCGGGGGAGCACCCGCTGTGGAGCGGGTTCATCTGGCGCAACGAGCTCGCCGACGCCTTCCTCGAGGTCGTCGCCGTGCCGTGGCTCGGCCCCGCGACGGTCGGCTCGCCCGCGATGAACCTGTGGCTGCGGGCGCTCGGCTCCCGGATCGGCCGCGGGGTCTGGTGCGAGACGTACTGGCTGCCCGAGGCCGACCTCGTGACCCTCGGCGACGGGGCCACGGTGAACCGCGGGTGCGTGCTCCAGACGCATCTGTTCCATGATCGGGTGATGAGCATCGACACCGTCCGCCTGGACGACGGCGCGAGCGTGGGCCCGCACGGCGTGGTCCTGCCCGCCGCGAGCCTCGGCGCGGGCGCCTCCGTCGGCCCCGCGTCGCTCGTGCTGCGCGGCGAGTCCATCCCGGCGGGCAGCCGCTGGACCGGGAACCCGGTCGCGCCGGTGACCGCGTGACGGGGGGTGCGGGGGCGGTCCCGGTGACGGCCGCGGCACAGGGCGTCGACCCGTACCTGCCCGACCGCGGCCCCGGCGGGCTCGACGTGGCGCGCTACGAGCTCGACCTGGACTACCGGGTCGCGACCAACCGGCTCGACGCGCGCGCGGTCGTGCACGCCACCGCCGCGACCGACCTGGACCGGCTGTCCCTCGACCTGGTCGGGCTGCAGGTGTCCCGGGTCCTGGTCGACGGGCGGCGCCCCGGGCGGTTCGCCGTGCGGGACGGGCGCCTGGAGGTGCGGCTGGCGCGGCCCGTCGCGGCCGGGGCCCCCGTCACCGTCGAGGTGCACTACGGCGGCAGCCCCGGCCCGCGCCGCGGACCGTGGGGCGAGGTCGGCTGGGAGGAGCTGACCGACGGCGTCATCGTCGCCGGCCAGCCCGACGGCGCGCCGTCCTGGTTCCCGTGCGACGACCGGCCGTGCGCCAAGGCCGCGTTCCGGATCGCCGTCACCACCGAGGTCGGCTACGAGGTCGTGTGCAACGGCGCGCTCGTCTCCCGCCGCCAGCGGTCGAGCCGGGTCCGCTGGGAGTTCGAGCAGCGCGAGCCCACCGCGCCCTACCTCGCGACGGTCCAGATCGGGCGGTACGAGCGGACCGCGCTCGCCGGCGGGC
This sequence comes from Cellulomonas sp. GbtcB1, assembly GCF_019091725.1. Taxonomy (NCBI): domain Bacteria; kingdom Bacillati; phylum Actinomycetota; class Actinomycetes; order Micrococcales; family Cellulomonadaceae; genus Cellulomonas; species Cellulomonas sp. GbtcB1. Next base: position 25,185 of record NZ_JAGXJG010000002.1, read on the forward strand.
CCGTCCCGCAGGACGTCGTCGCCCCGCCGCGGCTGCGGGCCGCGCAGGCGCACGACTTCGCCCGGCAGCCCGAGATGATGGCGCTGTTCGTCGACCGGTTCGGGCCGTACCCGTTCGACCGGTACGACGTCGTCGTCACCGACGACCCGCTGGAGATCCCGCTCGAGGCGCACGGCCTGTCCGTGTTCGGCGCCAACCACGTCGACGGCCGGCGCGGGACCGAGCGGCTGGTCGCGCACGAGCTGGCCCACCAGTGGTTCGGCAACAGCCTGACCGCCGCGACCTGGCGGGACATCTGGCTGCACGAGGGGTTCGCCGCGTACGCGGAGTGGCTGTGGGAGGAGGCCTCCGGCGGCCGGTCCGCCGACGCCCAGGCGCGCTCCGTCCGGCAGCGGCTCGCCGGCCTGCCGCAGGACCTCGTCATCGGCGACCCCGGCCCCGACCTCATGTTCGACGACCGGCTCTACAAGCGCGGCGCCCTCACCCTGCACGCCCTGCGGACCGACCTCGGCGACGGGGCGTTCTTCGACGTGCTGCGCGCGTGGACGGCGCGGCACCAGCACGCCACGGTGACGACGGCGGCGTTCGCGGCGTGCGTCGCGGACCTGGCGGGTGTGGACCCGAGCGCGCTGCTGGGCGCGTGGGTGGGCGCGGCGCCGCTCCCGGCGCTGCCGCGGAGGCGCTGACGCGGAGGCGCTGACCCGCCCGCCGCCGCTGATCCGCTGCCGGACCATCCCGCCCCGCCGAGTTCGGTGGTTCCTGCCGAGTTCGGTGGTCCCTGCCACCGAACTCGGCGAGGACCACCGAACTGGGCGAGTCGGTCCGCGGACCGTGTGCGCGGTGCCGCTCGGGACGGCCAGTTGCGGGGTCGACGTCGGCCCACCGGCGGCAGTGCGACGTCAGGCCAGGGTGCTGGCGCGGTCGTCGACCGTCGGGCGCGCGCCCTGCGGCAGCAGCGCGGCGAGCGCGGCGATGTGGTCGGCGCCGGCGTCGAGGTCGGTCAGCCACCAGCGGGTTCCGGGCGCGGGCGCGAGGGCCGCACCGGCGGCCGGGTCCACGACCCGCACCTCCGGCCGGCCGGCCGCGTCGGACACGCGCAGCGCCCGCGGGTCGACCGCGAGGCCCGTGCCCGCGGCCTTGAGCACCGCCTCGGTGCGCGCCCACGTGCGCAGCAGCCCGTGCGGCCCGGTGGCAGGCGGTTCGCCGGGCGCGAGGACGACGCGCGCGAGGTCGTCGCCGCCCCGGGCGCGCACCCCCGCACCGTCCCGCGGGTCGCCCTCGGTCCGGCGCACGGGCTCGACATCCACGCCGACCGGCCCGTCGTCGCTCAGCGCGACGACGACCAGGTCGCCCCGGCGGGTCAGCGACACGTGCGGCACCGGCCCGCCGTCCGCGCGGTCCGCGACCGGGACCCCGTGCGCCGCCGACCCGCAGCGGGGGCAACGGCGCCGCACCCGGACGGCGTCCGGCTCCACCCCGCACGCCTCCGCGACGGCGCGGCGCGCGAGCAGCAGCACCGAGGCGACGGCGGCCCGGTCGGCGGGCGCGGCGCGGTCGAGGCGCGCGTGCTCGTCGGGGGTCAGCCGCCGGCGCAGCACCGCGGCAGGGACGACGCCGGAGCGGCGCACGCGGATCAGGGGCACGGCGCCATCCTCCCGCGGCGGGGTCCCCACCCGGTTCTCGCCGTGCCACCCGAACGAGAGGGTGGCAGGGCGAGAACCGGGTGGGGACCAGGAGGGGCGGGCGTCGTCCCCGGGCGAGACTCGCGAGGCGTCAGGCGGCGACGGCCTCGCGGGCCGGCTCGACAGCCTCGTCCGTGGGGGCGCGGTGCGTGAAGCGGTGGAACGTCGCCCGGGTGCCGCCCTCGCTCCGCCGAGCCAGGGCCAGGCCGACGACCACCGCGCCGAGCAGCGGGCCGACGCCGCACGCGACCATGCCGGCGCGGGCGCCCAGGTGCTCGCACACCCAGCCGATCAGCGTCCCGGACACCGCCTGCGCGCCGAGCAGCACCAGCACGTAGAGCGCCATGACGCGGCCGCGGACGTGCGGGGCGACGGTCGTCTGCACGAGCGTGTTCGACCCCGTCAGGTAGAGCAGGGTCACGACGCCCATCGCGATCAGCACGGTGATGAACACCGGCCGGGACGGCGCGGCGGCGGCGAGCAGCTGCAGCAGGCCGATCGCGCCCGCGAGCAGCACCAGGTGCGTGATCCGGCTGCCGCGCCGGCGGGTCGAGAGCAGCGCCCCGGTGAGCGCGCCGACCGCGAGCATCGAGGTGAGCAGCGCGTAGCCGCCGGCGTCGGTGCGGAACACCTGGTCGGTGTAGGCCGCGAGGACGGTCGCCATGTTGACGCCGGTGACGGCGACGAACCCGACGAGCACCACGGACCACAGGATCCGCGGGCTGCGCCGGACGTACGCGAGGCCCTCGCGGAGCTGGCCCTTGGCGCGCGCGACGACGGGCGTCGCGGTGAGCTCGGCGGTCCGCATGACCGAGAGCAGCGCGACCGCCGCGAGGCAGGCCACCGCGTTGAGCAGGAAGGTCCAGCCCTCGCCGACCGCGCTGATCAGGCCGCCGGCGACCGCCGGACCCACCAGGCCGCCCAGCTGGAACACCGCGGAGTTCACGCTGATCGCCTGGCGGAGGTGCTGCGGGCCGGCGACCTCGTGCACGAACGCCTGCCGCGCCGGGTTGTCGAACACCGTCGCGAGCCCGCTGACGAACGCGGCGACCAGCACGTGCCAGGCCTGGACGTGCCCGCTGAGCGCGAGCACGCCGATCGCGAGCGTCGAGAGCCCGAAGATCGACTGGGTCACCATGAGGACGCGCCGGCGGGGGAACCGGTCCGCGACGACGCCGCCGACGAGCCCGAGCAGCAGCATCGGCACGAACTGCAGCGTGACCGTGAGACCGACGAGCGCGGCCGAGCCGGTGAGGCTGAGCACGAGCCAGTCCTGGGCGACGCGGGCGGCCCAGCCGCTCGTGTTCGTCAGGACCTGCGAGAAGACGTAGAGCCGGAAGTTCCGGACGCCGAGCGCGGCGAGCGTCGCGTTCCGGGGCTTCGGCGCGGCGGGCGCCGAGGAGGCGGCGGCCGCGGCGTCGGCGGGGGTGTCGGCCACCGGCCGGGGGCGGCGGTGCAGCGCGAGGCGCGGGCCGTGCAGCGTGCGGCTCAGGCGGCTCGAGGCGGCGGTGGCGGTGCGGCGGGTGCGGGTCGGGGACGGGGCGTGGCGGCGAGCCGAGGGCACAGGTGTTCCTTGCTGAGGCGATGCGGTGAGGTGTCGGTGCGGAACTCAGGTCCGTGACGAGTCGTGTCCCTCTAGGCTACGGCGCCCGCCGCGATTTCTTGAGGTGATGGCGGCAATCACTGTGATCACGTTCTGTAATGATGTGGTGGAGGCGCCGCAGGTCAGCAGGCCGCCGCTCGAGCCGGAGGATCGTCGTGTTTGACCCCGACCAGCTGCGCACTTTCCTCGCCGTTTCCGAGACGTTGAGCTTCACGCGCGCCGCGGCCCGGCTGTCCCTGTCGCAGCCCACGGTGAGCCAGCACGTGCGCAAGCTCGAGGACGCCGCCGGGCGTCGCCTGCTGGGCCGCGACACCCGCGGGGTCGCCCTCACCGACGACGGCCAGGCGATGGCGACGTTCGCCCGGACGATCCTCGCGGCCCACGACGAGGCGACCCGGTACTTCACGGGCTCGGCGATGCACGGCCGGCTGCGGTTCGGGGCGGCCGACGACCTCGCGCTCGCCCAGCTGCCGCGCGTGCTCCGCGACTTCCGCCGCCTGCACCCGCGGATCAACCTGGAGCTGACCGTCGCCCAGAGCGGCGCCCTGCACCGGCGGCTGCGCGCGGGCCAGCTCGACCTGGTCTACATCAAGGAGGCCACCGGCCAGGCCGAGGGCCAGCTGGTCCGCCGGGACCGGCTCGTGTGGGTCGCGGTGCCCGGGACGGCGGTCGACGCCGAGGCGCCGGTGCCGCTCATCACCTACCAGGGCGCGTCGTTGACCCGGCAGGCCGCCGTCCGGGCCCTGACCGAGGCCGGCCGGCCGTGGCGCACGACCTGCAAGGTGGTCGAGATCAACGGCGTGCTCGCCGCGCTCCGCGCCGGGCTCGGCATCGCCGTGCTGCCGCAGAGCCTCCTGCCGGAGGACCTGGTGCAGCTGCCGGCCGCCGCGCTCGGGCTGCCGGACCTCGGGGACGTGGACATCACGCTGGTGGCCAACCCGCAGTCGCCGCGCGAGCCGATCGACGCGCTGACCTCGGCGATCCTGGGCCAGGCGCCGCGCTGACGTCAGCCCGGGTCGCCGATCCGCTCCAGGGCGTCGACGACCAGGTCCCAGAACCGGTCCCGGTCCAGCTCGAGCGCGATCGCCGTCGGGCAGTCGTCGGGAGCGGGGGCGCGCAGGTCGACGACCGTCATCCCGGTGGTCAGCTCGCCCGCCAGCTCCACGTCCACGGGCGCCCGTCGGACCGTCATCACCGACGGGTCGATCACGTAGGCCACGGCGCACGGGTCGTGCACCGGCGGCGCGTCGAACCCCATCGTGTCCCGGTACGACGCGGTGAAGAAGGCGAGCAGCTCCTCGACGAACCGGGCGGGAGCGGTGCCGACGTCCGCGATCCCGCGCACGACCTCCGGGGTGGCGAGCGCCTGGTGCGTCAGATCGAGCCCGACGACCACGACGTCCCACCCGGCGCGCAGCACGACCCGCGCGGCCTCGGGGTCCTCGCGGATGTTGAACTCCGCCACCGGCGACCAGTTCCCGGTCCGGTACGCGCCGCCCATGAGGACCACCTGCCGCACCCGGCCGACGATGCGGGGCTCCCGCAGCACGGCCAGCGCGATGTTGGTGAGCGGCCCGGTCGGGACGAGCGTCACGGTGCCGGGCTCCCGGCTCATCACCGTCTCGACGATCAGGTCCACCGCGTGCCGCGGGTCGAGCGCCTGCGCGGGCTCGGGCAGGACCGGGCCGTCGAGGCCCGACTCGCCGTGGATGCTCGGGGCGTGGTCCCGGACCCGGACGATCGGGCGGTCTGCGCCCGCGGCGACCGGGACGCCCGTCAGACCGGCCACCCGGGCGACGGCGAGCGCGTTGCGGGTGACCTTGGCGAGGTCCTGGTTGCCCGCGACGGTCGTGACGGCCAGCAGCTCGACCTCCGGGCTGCCGTGCGCCAGCAGCAGCGCCACCGCGTCGTCGTGGCCGGGGTCGCAGTCGAGGATGATCGGGCGGGGCATCGGTGCTCCTCACGTCGGCCGGGGGAGCGTCGCAGCGGGCGGCGGGGCGGGTCAAGACCCGCGTGTCGCGCAGCCGGAATGTCCCGGTAACACCCGCTGGTTAGGCTCGACGGTGGGGCGCGCGTCCGCGCGGCCCGGGCACGAGGGAGAGCGTTCGTGGCACAGGGTGTGGTGGCCGAGGGCCTGCAGGTCGGGTACGCGGCGATGCTGGAGCAGTTCCATCCGACCGAGGCGGTCGAGCTGTCCGCCTACGCGGAGTCCCAGGGGTTCCTCGGCACGATGGCGGCCGACCACTACCAGCCGTGGGTGCCGCAGCAGGGGCAGTCGGCGTTCGTGTGGAACGTGCTGGCCGCGCTCGGCGAGCGCACCACCGGCGACATGGGCCCCGGCGTGACCGCGCCGACGTTCCGCTGGCACCCCGCGATGGTCGCGCAGGCGTCGGCGACGCTCGCCGCGATGTACCCGGGGCGGCACTGGCTGGGTCTGGGCTCCGGCGAGGCGCTGAACGAGCACATCACGGCGCAGTACTGGCCCGAGGCGCCCGAGCGCATCAACCGGATGTTCGAGGCCATCGACATCATCAAGAAGCTGTTCACGGCGTCGCTCGCCGGCAAGGACGTCAAGCACGCGGGCCAGTTCTACAAGGTCGAGTCGACCCGGCTGTGGACCATGCCCGAGGTCGCCCCGGAGATCCTGGTCGCCACGGCCGGCCCCGTCACGGCCAAGCGCGCGGGCAAGCACGCGGACGGCCTCATCACCGTCGGCGCCCCGCTGGAGAAGATCAGCGGCCTGTTCGGGAAGTTCGACGAGGGCGTCCGCGAGTCGGGCCGGAACCCCGAGGACCTGCCCAAGGTGCTCCAGCTGCACCTGTCCTGGGCGGACACCGACGAGCAGGCGCTCGAGAACGCCATGGTCGAGTGGCCCAACGGCGGCATGAAGTTCCCCAAGGGCGACATCCGGTCCCCGTTCGACTTCGCGCAGATGGCGAAGCTCGTGCGCCCCGAGGACTTCGAGGGCCGCATGGTCATCTCGGCCGACCCCGACGTGCACCGGGCCGAGATCCAGAAGTACGTCGACCTCGGCTTCGACCGCATCTACCTGCACAACGTGGGCCGCAACCAGCGCGAGTGGATCGACGTGTTCGGCCGCGACGTGCTGCCGAAGCTGGTGCGCTGACGGTGACCGACGCCGGCGCCGGCCCGGTCTCCGCCACGGCCGACCTGCTCACCGCCTGGGGCGTCCCCGGCATCGGCGAGGTGCGCCCCGGCGACGACCTGGCCGCGCTGCTCGGCGACGCCCTGGCGGCGGACGCGTCGGCCAGACCGGCGACGGCGCTCGCGGACGGCGACGTGCTCGTCGTGACGAGCAAGGTGGTGTCCAAGGCCGAGGGGCGCGTCGTGCAGGCCGAGGACCGCGAGGCGGCGATCACCGCCGAGACCGTGCGCGTCGTCGCGACCCGGGAGCACCCCGGCGGCGTCACGCGGATCGTCGAGAACCGGCTCGGCTTGGTGATGGCCGCCGCCGGGGTCGACGCGTCGAACGTCGACGAGGGCACGGTCCTGCTGCTGCCCGAGGACCCCGACGCGACGGCCCGGGCGCTGCGCGCGGCACTGGGGGAGCGGTTCGGGGTGACGGTCGGGGTCGTGGTGTCCGACACGGCCGGGCGACCCTGGCGCCAGGGGCAGACCGACATCGCCATCGGGGCCGCGGGGGTGCGGGTGCTGGACGACCTGCGCGGCTCGACCGACACCCACGGCCGCCCGCTGCAGGTGAGCATGGCGGCCGTCGCCGACGAGATCGCGGCCGCCGCCGAGCTGGTCAAGGGCAAGGTGACCGGGCGGCCCGTCGCGGTGGTGCGTGGGCTGGCGCACGTCGTGACCGTCGAGGACGGCCCGGGCGCCCGGGTGCTGGTGCGGACGGGGCCGGACGACATGTTCGCCGAGGGCACCGCGGAGGCGTACGCGCGCGGGTGGAAGGACGCGGCGGGGGCCGCGGGTCGGTGAGCCCGACGCGCCCCGGCGAACACCTACCTCATCCGTGCTCCGGAGCACTCAACTGGAGATGCACGGGAAACTGAGTTCCGTATCTCGCGCAGCGGGCGGGGGCCCGCGAGGCAGGAGCGGAGCAGGTCCGATGGGTCAAAGACCTCAGGGGTGGTCGACGCACGCCGTGGCAGACAGGCCGCTGCTGCATGCCTTCTCCCACGCGGGAGGTGGGCCCGACACGTTCCGACGCTGGCCCGACGCCTTCCGCGCGTGCCAGATCGTCCCGGTCCGCACCGAGGGCGCCGGTACGGAGCACTCGAGCTCTGTCGCTCAGCTCGCGCGCCGGTGGCGGCGACGGACCGCACAACGGTCGGGGGTGTACTACGGGCACAGCCTGGGAGCGCTCGTCGCGTTCGAGGCCGCCGCCCTCGCGATCGCCGGTCGCGACCTGTCGCAGGCACCGCGCGCCGTCGTGCTCGGGGCGCCGCCCGCGCCGGGACAGGATTTGGCGGAGCGCCTACCCGCCCGGGCGGGGGCGGCGGTCGCGTCCGCTCTGGACCTGGTCCGGCGCTACCAGCCATCCAGAAAGCAGCTGCCGCTGCCCGTGGTCGTGCTGTGGGGTGAGCTCGACCAGCTGGTGCGCGAGGACGAGGCTCGAGGCTGGGTGCAGCGGGGTGGGACGGGCTCGGGCTGGTTGCGCGTCCCGCACGCCGGACACCTGTTCCACCTCGCACCTCACGCGTCGTGGGTGGAGCCGCTGCAGCGCGTCGTGATGGCGCCGATGCCCGGGGCGCGCACGTGAGCGAGACAGCGCACGCGCGGGCGCGTCGGTTCCGCCGCTCCGAGCTGGCCAGCTTCTTGCGCGCGCGGCGCGAGGCGGTGCTCCCGCAGGACGTCGGTCTGCCCGCCGGCGGGCGTCGGCGCACCCCCGGGCTGCGCCGCGAGGGGGTCGCGGTCCTCGCTCAGGTGGGAGCCTCCTGGTACACCTGGATGGAGCAGGGACGAGAGCTCACCGTCTCCCCGGCGGTTCTCGACGGCATCGCGCGCGCCCTGCTGCTCAGCCCGGCAGAACGCACCTACCTGTTCGAGGTGGCCGGCGCCGCCGCACCGGCCGGCGGCACCGACGCGCGTGACCTCGCGAGGATCGCCGACCTGGTGAGCTCCGTGCCGGGACGGCCGGTGTACGCCGTGGACCGCTACTGGAACGTCCTGGTGGCGAACTCTCTCGCCGAGCACGTGTTCGGCATCGCCCCCGGGCACAACTGCCTGGTCAGCTTCTTCACGGACGAGCAGGTGGCGCAGCGGTACCCGTTCCGGGGGGTCGCGGGCCCGATGATGGTCGCGCAGTTTCGTGCCCACGCCGCCCGCTTCGCCGATGATCCCGGATTCGAGACCATCGTGGACGACCTGAAGGAGAGGTCCGAGGAGTTCCGGATGCTCTGGGCGCGGCACGTCGTCGGGGTGACCCCGCACGTCGACCTGGTGTACGACCACCCGACGCTCGGTCGACTGAGCTTCGTCCCCACCGTCCTCTCACCGGCGAGCGGGTCGGACCTGCGCCTCTTCGTCTACGCGCCGAAGGCGGGCACGCCCACGGCCCAGGCCCTGGGGAGCGTCGTGTGACGCCCGCGGCCGTCCGGTGGGCCCGTCCCGGCCGGCTCCAGCAGGTCGTGCTCGGTGACGTCGTCGTGACGTATGTGCCGGACGGGTTCGTCGAGCTCGATCCGGGCGCGTGGTTCTCGCGGGATGATCCGAACCGCGTGTTCCGCACCCACAAGGAGCTGCTGGGCGATGCGGGCATGCTCGTCGCGTCGGTCGGGGTCCTTCTGCTCGAGGGACCGGGGTGGCGTCTTCTCGTGGATGCGGGGCTGGGGCCCACTCGGGTGCCGGCCTCGGACACGCACCCGGCGCTGGGGGCGATGCACGGGGGCGATCTCGTCGACCACCGTCCACGGCTGCGCGACGTCGACGCCGTGGTCGTCACGCACTGGCACGACGACCACGTCGGCTGGGCGCGCGCGGGGTGGCCGGGCTTCGGGAACCTGCGAGAAGCACCGCACCTCGTCGGCACGGGCGAGCCTGCACCGTCGCACTGGGGGCGGGTGTCCGACGGGGACGAGGTCGCACCCGGGGTGCGGGTCCTGGCAACCCCGGGGCACACCGCGGGTCACGTGTCGCTGGTGGTCGCCGGAACCGAGCAGCGTCTCGTCGTCCTCGGCGATGTGATGCACAGCCCCGTCCAGGTCGCGCAGCCTCATCTGGGCTCGTGCTTCGAGCTCGACGCGCACGAATCGCGGCGCTCTCGGTCGAGGGTGCTGGACGAGCTCGCCGTCCCGGGGACGCTCGGCGCGGCGACACACTTCGCCGACGTCCCGTTCGGGGTCGTGCGAGGAGGGCGATGGGAACCGTCCGACGGCGCGAGCATGGTGGTCCCGCCACCAGGATGACGGCTCCTACCTCCGAGGGACTCTGGATCCCAGGGGCAGCCGGGTCGACGGTGAACGCATGTCCACCACCACACCACGCCTGACGCGGGGCGACGTCCTCGTGCTGGTCGTACTGCTGGCCGCCCAGTTCATGTTCGCGCTCGACTTCTCGATCGTGACCGTAGCCCTGCCGGTCATCGGCGCCGAGCTGAACATGGGCCCGGGGGCGCTGACCTGGATCGTCACGCTGTTCGCGCTCTCCGCTGCCGGTCTCATGCTGCTGATGGGGCGCATCGGTGACTACTACGGCCGCAAGCGGCTCTTCCTCATCGGGATGGCGCTCCTGACCGGCGGGTCGTTGGTCGGCGGCCTGGCGAACAGCGCCGAAGTCATCTACCTCGCCCGCGTCCTGCAGGGCGTCGCCACCGCCATCACGACGCCGTCGGCGCTCGCCCTGCTCACGACGTCCTTCCGCGAGGGGCCGGCACGTAATCGTGCGCTCGGCCTCAACGGGGCGTTGCTGTCGCTGGGTTTCGCCGCGGGTTCCGTCCTCGGTGGGGTGCTGACGGAGCTCTTCGGCTGGCGGTTCACCTTCCTCATCAACGTGCCGGTCGGCCTGGCCGTCCTCGCGGTGGCGCCCTTCGTCATCCGGAACTCCTCCGAACCGTCGCGGCAGCGGCTCGACGTCCCGGGCGCCGTCACCCTCACGGGTGCCCTGCTGACCCTCGTGCTGGGGCTGGCGCGGGCGGAGGAGCACGGGTGGGCCGCCGGGACCACGCTCGCCCTGCTGGCCGGAGCGGCCGTGCTCGCAGTCGCCTTCTGGGTGATCGAGTCTCGATCGCCGCACCCGCTGGCGGCCGTGACGATCCTCAGAGGCCGTTCGGTCGCTCTGGGCAACCTGGGAGGCCTGGCGACGTTCTCGATGGAGAGCGGCAAGGTCTTCCTGCTCACCATCTACCTGCAGCAGGTCCTGGGGGCGTCCGCGCTCCAGACCGGCATCGCCTTCACCGTCCTCGGCGCAGGCGCGTTCACAGGCGGGCTCGTCGCCGCCCGGGTGATCAACCGGGTCGGCGCGCGCGCCACCATGGTCGGCGGACTCCTGACGCAGGCGGTGACCGTCCTGACGTTCCTCGCGCTCGGGCACGACTTCAGGTTCGGGTACGGGCTCATCCTGGTGATGACCGCCATCGGCGGCTTCGGGCACGTCCTGGTGATCGTCTCCTACACGGTCGCGGTCACCTCAGGGCTGCCTGACTCCGAGCAAGGTCTCGCCACCGGGCTGACCGCGATGACACAGCAGGTCGCGTTCACCCTCGGCACTCCCGTCCTCGCCGCGGTCGCCATCGGAGCGGGCGTCTCCGCCGTCGCGAGCGCCGGCGAGAAGCTCGCGGGCGTCCAGGCCGGACTCGTCGTGAGCGGGGTGGTACTGCTGGTGGTCGCCGGGCTGGTGGCGGCCCTGTACCGAGGCCCGCTGCCGACGCCGCCGAAGGGCGGAGGGTCTTCGGCCCGCGACCTGCGTCGGGTCGGCTCCGCCACTGAGGCCGGCCGGTGAACGGCCGGACCGCCGAGGAACTGCCCGCGCGGTACTCGTCGATCGACGACGTGCTCGGCCCTGCCTCGCTGCGCTTCTTCGGCGAGGGCTACCGCCGCACGAGGCCGAGGCTCTGGAACATCGCGGTCACTCACGACACGACCGCCTCGCGGCTGTCCGCGTCGGGGAGCATCGCGATCGGGCATGCGTGGTCGGTGAAGCACGGGCAGCAGCAGCGCCCGCACCTCGCGACCACCGACGCCGTGGCCCTGACCGCTCAGGGCGTCGGCGCTCTCCTCACCGCCCGGTTCGACGCGGCGACCGCGGCGGCCGCGCTGATCACGGACCTGGGCGTCCGAGCGGCCGGCGAACCGATGGAGGACGACCTGGGAGAGTTCCCGATCACCGTGGAGCTGCGGGGCAGTGCCGGCGAGAGTGCGGCAGAGTTCACCGCACAGATCGGTTCCATGACCACCACGGGGTCCGTCACCAGGCCCCAGGGCACGGCCGATCTCGCCGCCCCGGCACGAAGCTTCGCGACGCCATGGAGTGGTCCCTACGGGAGAGGCCTCGCCGCGCGCTCGCAGCAGCTGACGGACGTATGTGTGGACCGGGACGTCGCCTTCGCCACGTCCTCGCTCGTGTCACCAGCCGCGGACGCCGTCCGGCGAGGCCTCGAGTCCCAGGCGCAGCCGGCGTACACCCTGGTCGACGTCTTCGTCGCGGCGCTGCAGCTCGGCCAGGTGGTGCTCTACGACCTCGACTCCGTCGAGCGCGGATCCAGCAGCACCCTCTGGATGCGTCGGACCGAGATCTGCACCGATCGAGCACTCCCCGCACGGATCGATCCGGTCCCGGTCCGGGTCGCGCTCGAGCGCGCCAGGCTCGTGGAACGCGGCGGCGAGACCTGGCGGCTGGCCGACGTCGTCGGCGAGCTCGGACCGTACCGGACGCGTGTGGCGGTCGCGCACCGCCTCGGCCCGCCCGACCCGTGAGCAGCTGCACGCACCTCCGGGGTGTCGCTCGATCCGCCCGCCCGAACCGCACTCGACCAGCGAGAGGACCCGCATGAGACTCGCAGTCTCCGGTACGTACTCGACCGGCAAGACGCTGACCACCATGGCGTTGTCGCACTACACCGGGATCCCGCGTAGCGCCGCGATGACCATGCGCGAGCTGCTTCCGATCTCGGTTCCCGGCAAGACCCTCGAAGAGTGCACCGGGGCCGAGATCCTCATGCTCATCACCCGCCGCAACACCGAACGAGCCGTCAACGAGTCGCATCTCGGCGACCGCTTCATCTCCGACGGCTCGTCGTTGCACGAGTGGATCTACGGCACGGTGCGCGTCCTCGTCGGGATCAACCCATCGGCGACCGCGACTCTCGCCGACGTGGAGCGCACGCCCGAGCTGGGCTTCTTCGAGGACGTGATCACCCAGCTCGGCGTCCCCGCGAAGCAGCACGCGCAGGCGGGTTACGACGCCTTCGTGCGCCTCCCGGTCGAGTTCGCGATGGTCGAGGACGGCCACCGGCCGGTCAACGAGCGGTTCCGGGTGCTCGCCGACACCATGATCCAGGAGCAGGTGGACGCGCTCGGGATCCCGACCTTCACCGCAGGAGGGAGCGTCGGGGACCGGCTCGTCGCGATCACCGAGCACTTCGGGCTGCCGCGCGTTCTCAGCCTGGACGAGGCGGTGCGACGAGCCGCTGCGGAGTACGCGGCGATCGACACGCGCAGCGAGCTCGAACGTGCGGCCACCCATGCCTAGTCCCCGGGCGGTGCTCGCGGGATGGGGCGCGTACGCCCCACCCCGAGTCGTCACCAACGCGGACCTGGGGCGGACGCTCGACACCACCGACACCTGGATCACGACCAGGACCGGCATCCGCGAACGCCGCTGGGCCGACGAGGCGACCACCACCGGGGACATGGCGGTGCGCGCGGCGAGCCAGGCCCTCGCGGCGGCGGGCATCGCAGAGGTCGACCGGGTGGTGCTGGCGACTTCGACCCCCGATCACCGGTGCCCTGCGACCGCACCGTGGGTGGCGCACCAGCTCGGTCTCGGAGCAGTCCCGGCGCACGACGTGGCTGCCGTCTGCTCGGGTTTCCTGTACGCGTTGGGCAGCGCGCGCGACGCGGTGCTCGCCGGTTCCGCCCGCCGAGTACTCGTCATCGGCGCTGACCGCTCACCGACCTCGTCGACCCCGTCGACCGGGCGACACGCGTGCTGTTCGGCGACGGCGCCGGTGCGGTCGTGGTCGAACGCGCGACCACCACGGTCGACGGCGTCCTCGGAGAGGTCGTCCTCGGTGCCGACGGCTCGACGTACCGGCACATCATCGTCCCGGCCGGCGGAGCCCGTGTCCCGCTCTCGCTCGATACCCGGCCGAGTGAGCGGTACCTCGCGATGGCCGGGCGCGAGGTGTTCGCTGCCGCCGTCACCCGACTCACCGGCGCGGCAACCGAGGCGCTGGCGATCGCGGGCTGGAGCACGGCGGACTCGCCGTGGCTCGTGGCTCACCAGGCCAACCAGCGGATCCTGTCCGCGGTCGCGCGCGCCCTCGGCCTGAGCGAGGACCGCGTCGTGCGTGACCTGGACCGGTACGGGAACACCTCGGCAGCGTCGATCCCGATGGCGCTGACGCACCACGCCCACCGGTTCCGTCCTGGAGACCGGATCGTGCTCGCCGCCTTCGGCGGCGGCACCACCTGGGGCGCGACGACCCTGACCTGGCCCGAGCGGCCGCCGACCACGCCGTCGCCCGATGAGGGCTGAGAACGAGGACGACCATGACGCCCACCACCATCCCCGACGCCGCCACGATCGGAGCACGCATCGTCCGGGACATCCCCGAGGTCCCGCGGACCCTCTCGCTCGACGAGCCCTTCGACCACGCGGACATCGACTCGCTCGTCCTGGCCGAGGCCGCCGTCGTCGCGACACGCGAGTACGGCGTCCTCGTCCACGACTGGGAGCTCCGCACCGCGGGCACCCTGCGTCGGGCGGGCGAGCTCGTCCACGCGCGGCTGGTCGCCGAGCGACCGCAGGCGTGAGGAGCAACGGTGCGGATCGCCGTCGTCGGCGCCTACGGCGCGGGCAAGACCACGCTCTCGCGCGCGCTCAGCCGGATCACCGGCTGGCCGGTGGTGCCCGTCGGCCCGATGGCAGACCCGGTCCGGGGACGGCCCCTTCCGCTGGAGCGGTGCAGCCTGGCGCAGACCTTCCAGCTCACGTTGCGCCGGCACGAGGAGCGCGTCCGTGGTCAAGCCGTGCTCGGTGCTGCGTTCATCTCCGACGGCTCGGTGCTGCACGAATGGGTCTACCTCCTGACGCTCGCACGTTGGACGCTGCGCAGACCGACCGGCGATGGGCGCCACCCGGATGAGCGTCGCCAGGCAGCAGCGGTCGGACGCCTCGCCGCCTGCGCCCTCGCGGAGATGGGACAGCAGATGGGCCATCGCTACGACCTCGTCGTACGGGTCCCGGTCGAGCACACGCTGCCGTCCGGGGCGCCGATCACGGTGGAGTTCCAGCGCCAGCTGGACAGCATCACGGCGGCCGTGCTCGCGAGGACCGGTGCGCGACTCGTGCGAGCCGAGGGGACGACGACCGCGCGCGCCCGTGCGGTTGTCAGCTCGGTGGTGGTGACGCCTGGTGGATGACTGCGCGCGAACAGCTGAGTTGGGCGGGTCGTCCCGACTCACGCAGGTCACCGCCCCGGCTGCTGCCCCGCGATCTGCGCCGACTGCCCCGTCGCGCCCGGCTCGCCCGCCGGGATCGGCTCGGCGATCACCGCGGTGCCGTAGGCGCACACCTCGCTGAACTGCCCGATGGAGTCGGTGTCGAACCGCATCGCGACGATCGCGTTCGCCCCGCGCTGGGCGGCCTCCTCGGTCATGCGGCGCATCACCTCGTGCCGGGACTCGTACATGATCTTGGTGTACTCGGGGATCTCGCCGCCGCCGATCGAGCGGAAGCCCGCCGTGAAGTTGGCCCCGATGTTGGTCGAGCGCACGGTCAGGCCCATGACCTCGCCGAGCACCGCCTGGATGCGGTAGCCGGGGATCTCGTTGCTGGTCACCACGATCATGCGGCGATCGTGCCAGCACCGGCCGGTGGGCCGCGAACCCGGCGCGCAGGATCACCCGGGCGCCGGGTGCGCCGCCACCCACCCGGGCGCGGCTAGCATCGCGACGCCGGGCCCGCGGGCGCGGTGACGACGGCGGGGGCACGACGAGAGGGAGGCCCGGGTTGGGCACGTCCGAGAAGTTCCAGTACGGCGACGGTCGGTGGGGCGGCGACCTCGCGGCCACCCCGAGCCTGGCGATCGAGGTCCAGGACAGCGACATCGCGGTCATCGACTACCGGCCGGCCCCGGAGGGCCTGGGCCGGTTCTACCTCGGGTTCCAGCCGCGCGACCTGTACGACGACCCGGCCGAGAGCGAGCCGGTCGACATCGAGGCCGAGGCGGAGGCCTTCGCCACGTGGGCCGAGTCGGTGGGCGCGCTCGACGTGCAGCCGAACGAGGTCCGGCGGCTCATGGCGATCGAGGGCGAGGAGCCGGAGGACACGTTCGTCGAGGAGACGGTGGTCCGGCTGCTGCGGCTGCTCGGGCTGTCGGTGCCGAAGGGGCTCGCGGGCTAGGTAGCCGCCGGGGAGACCTCACACCCAGGTGCGCTGCGTCGTCGACAGGGCGACGCGCGGCACCCGCCGTGCGCGAGCACGAGCACGAGGAGCGAGAGATGAGGATCGCCGTCTGCGGCGGGACCGGGGTGGTCGGGCGGCACGTGGCCCGCGTCGCGGCCGAGCGGGGGCACGACGTCGCCGTCCTGAGCAGGGGAGCGGGCGTCGACGTCGCCGGCGGTCCCGACACCGCGGTGGACGCCGCGCTCGCCGGGGCCGACGTGGTGGTCGACGTGCTCAGCACGACGACGCTGTCGGCGCGGCGCGCGGTCGCGTTCTTCGAGGCGACGACGCGCCGGCTGCTCGCCGCGGAGGAGCGCGCCGGGGTGCGGCACCACGTCGCGCTGTCGATCGTCGGCGTCGACGGGATCGACGCGTCGTACTACGCGGGCAAGCTGGCGCAGGAGCGGCTGGTGGCCGCCGCGTCGGTCCCGCACTCGATCGTGCGCGCAGCGCAGTTCCACGAGTTCGCGGGGCAGATCGTCGCGCGGGCGTCGCTCGGGCCGGTGACGCTCGCGCCGCGGACGCTGACCCGCCCCGTGGCGGCGGCCGAGGTCGCTGAGCACCTCGTCGAGGTAGCCGAGGGTGGGCCGGTCGACCGCGCCCCCGACCTGGTCGGTCCCGCGGACGACACCCTGGCGGGGATGATCCGCCGCCTGTCCGCGCACGACCGCACGGGGCGCCGGGTGCTGGAGGTGCGGCTGCCCGGCGGGTACGGCGCGGGCCTGGCGTCGGGGGCCCTCCGCGGCGGCCCCGACGCGCTCCGGGGGCGCCTGACGTTCGACGACTGGCTGCGCTCGCCGACCCGAGACGTCTGACCCGCGCGCCCCGCCCCGGCAGCCTCGTGCGTCGAGCGAGCAGTCGACGCGTCGAGCGAGCAGTCGGCGAGTACTCGCTCGACGCGTCGAGTACCCCCTCGGCGGCAGGCGGGGCCGGGCGCGCTCCCCGGCGTCAGGCCTTGGCGGCCCGCGCGGCGGCCTTCGCGGCCTGCTTGGTCTCCCGGACCCGGCGCAGTGACTCCGGGTCGCGCACGTCGGCGATCGACCGCGGCACGTCGTCGGCGTAGGCGCCCGCCGCCTCCTGCCAGCCGGCGGGGGTCACCCCGCGCTGCTTGGCGAGCAGCGCCAGGAAGATGCGGGCCTTCTGGTCGCCGAACCCGGGCAGCGCCTTGAGCCGCTTCAGCACGAGCGCGCCGTCCGGGTCGCCGTCGACCCAGATCCGGGTCACGTCGCCGTCGTAGTCGTCGACCACAGCGCGGGCGACCGCCTGGATGCGGCCCGCCATCGACCCGGGGAACCGGTGCACGGCCGGGGGAGTGGCGCACAGCGCGGTGAACTCGTCGGGGTCGGCCTCGGCGATGCGCCGGACGTCGAACCCGCCCATGCGCTGCTCGATCTTGGCCGGGCCCGCGAACGCCGACTCCATCGTGACCTGCTGGTCGAGGAGCATCCCGACGAGCAGGGCGAACGGGTCGGAGTCGAGCAGGCGGTCCGCGTCGGCGTCGCCGGTCAGCCAGAGGGTCATCGCGCCATTGTGCCCGAGCGCCGCGCGCGGCCGATCTCACCCGCCGCGGGTGCCACGGGGCGTTGACCGGGCGGCGGCGCGGGCGGACCGTGGACGGGGTACGAGGGGGTACCGCCATGCGCCGCCGACTGCTCGCCCTGCTGTCCGTCCTCTCGCTGCTGCTCGGGGTCGCCGTGCTCACGGCACCCGCGGCGTCGGCCCATCCCTACTGCGGCCAGGTCTGGGGCTCGCTCGCGAAGGGCGTCCCGGGCATGTCGGCCGGCCAGCTCACGAACGTGCGCGCGGGCCGGCACGACTGCTACGACCGGCTCGTGCTGGACGTGGACCGGCCGCTCACCGCGTGGTCGGTGCGGTACGTCGACCAGGTCACGGCCGACGGCTCCGGCGCCGTGGTCCCGGTCCGCGGCGGGGCGCGGCTCGAGGTCGTCGCGCGGGTGAACGTCGTCCCGACCGACGCGTTCTTCGTCGGCGTCGGCACCGACCTCGTGAGCACCGCGGGCTACCGGACGTTCCGGCAGGTGGCCTGGGCGGGGAGCTTCGAGGGCGTGTCGACGGTCGGGCTCGGCGTGCGCGCGCGGCTGCCGTTCCGGGCGTTCGTGCTGGCCGGCCCGGGCGCCGGGTCGCGGCTGGTGGTCGACGTCGGGCACCAGTGGTGCGCGACGGGGCACACCGACTGCTGAGGGCCCGGGGCCCTCAGGGAGCGGCGGGCGCGGCGGCCGCCACCGGCGGGACGGCCGTGTCGACCGCGCCCGGGTCGCCGAGGACCGTCGACCAGCGCAGGTCCGGGCAGTCCGCTGCGGTGGCGCAGAACCGCGCGGGCTCGTGCGCGCCCCAGCCCAGCGGGATGCCGACGACCCCGAACAGGCAGCCCGCGATAGTGAGCACGGACATGACGCGTTGCCGCACGCTCATCGCCCCGCCTCCTGCCCGGCCCGTCGACATCCTGTCCCCCCACCCATCGGCGACGCACCGCTCGGGTGGAGCGCGCATCCGGGTGATCGCGAGGGGCTGACCCGGCGGACGCGCTTTGCCAGGATCGGGGGAGGACGGCCCGCGCGGAAGAGGGAGAGCACCCATGACCGAGGTCACGGAGTACGTCGCGGCGCTGCCCGACCCGGAGCGGGCGGTCGTCGCCGGGCTGCTCGACCGGGTGCCGGCGCTCGTGCCCGACGCCGAGCAGGGCACGAGCTACGGCATGGCCGCGTACCGCCACCGGGGCGGCCGCTCGTGGCGGTGGCGGTCGGACCGCGCGGGTGCACGGCGTACCCGTTCAGCTCGGACGTCACGGCCGCGGTGCTGGCGACGCTCGACGGGTTCGACGCCACCAAGGGCGGCATCCGGTTCACCGTCGACCGGCCGCTGCCCGGCGAGGCGTTCGACGCGCTCGTCACCGGCCGGCGGGCGGAGATCGACGCGGCGCTGGACCGGCGTCGCGGCTGACGGCGCGGGGGCCGGTGCCGGGGGCGAGCGTGGCCGGGCCGACGACGCCGTGCGGGCGCGTCCGAGGACGGGCGCCCGCCGGCACGCGCTCGTCGGCACCCGGTCGCCGGCGGCGGACGCGCGCGCCGCCGGGCCGCGGCCCCGCGTAGGGTGCGTCCGTGCTGCTCGGTCGGTGGGTCCTGGTCGTCCCGGTGAAGGACGCGCGGCGCGGCAAGACCCGGCTGGCCGACGTGCTGGAGCCGCGGGCGCGGGCCGCGCTGGTGCGGGCGATGGCCCTGGACACGGTCGAGGCGGTGCTCGCGAGCCCGCGCGTCGCACGGGTCGTGGTGGTGACCGCCGATCCCGAGGTGACGTCGGCTGCGGCCGCGCTGCCGCGGGTGCGCGTGCTGCCCGAGCCGCCGCCGGCGCCCGAGGACGCCGCGGGCGGCTGGGCGTCGCTCGACCGGGCCGTGTCCGCCGGGGTGGCCGCCGCCCGCGGTGAGGCGCCGACCGCGCACGTCGGGGTGCTGCTGGGCGACCTGCCCGGGCTCGACCCGGCCGAGCTCGACGCGGCGCTCGCGGCCGCGGAGGCGCACCCGCTCGCGGTGCTGCCGGACGCCGAGGGCACGGGGACGACGCTGCTCACCGCCCGGGCGGGGGCGGCGCTGCGGCCGGCGTTCGGCGGCGGGTCGGCGGCGGCTCACCGGGCGCTCGGGCACGCCGAGATCGAGCTGCCCGCGGACGCGACGCTGCGGCACGACGTCGACGTGCCGGCGGACCTGGCGGCGCTCGTCGCGCGCGGGGTCGGCGGGCGGACAGGGGCGCTGCTCCGGCGGCTGGGGCCGCTGGGCTGAGAGCCCTTCGCGTCAGTCCTCGGGCCCCAGCACGGTGATCGGCGAGTACCCCGCTCGGTCGGCCAGGCACGCCACGACCCGCTGCGCGTCATCGCGCGTCGCGCCCTCCACCAGCTGCACGGTGACGGGCGCCGGCGGCCAGACCGCAGGTGTGATCGCCGAGAGCATGGCCGGGTCGTCCCAGCAGGCCGCGGCGTCGCCGGCGACGTCCGGGCCGGCGACGACGGTCCACGGTCCGGGCTCCGCGACGACCGGGATCCGGGGGAGGCCGTCGGCGAACACCAGCACGAGAGCCGCGATCCCGCCGGCCGTCACCGCCGCCCGCACCGCCGCCCTCCGCCGTCGCATGCCGCCTCCCGGGTCCGTGGTGCTCTCGCGTCGACGGTAGCGGGGCGCTCGGCCGCGCGAGGGCGGTTCGGCGGGTCCGTCCTTACAGGCGCGCCCCGGCGCGGTGACCGGCTCGCCGCCCGGGCGCGTCAGAGCCCGACGAGCGCCAGCGCCTCCGCCGCGATCCGCGTCGTCGCCGGCACGTCCGTCATCAGCGTCGGCGCAGCCGCCGTGCGCCAGCCGTCCGCGGCCAGCTTCTCCGCGGCCTCGGCGTCGACCGTGTCCACCAGCCACGCGTCCAGCACCCCGGCGTCGGCACCGGTGCGTGCGACGTCGTCGCGGCGCCCGTAGTACCGCGCGACCGCCTCGGCCGTCGCCTCGACGCCGATCGTCGCCAGGCACTGCGCCGCCATCCCGCGCACCGGCGCGCCCCCGACGATCGGGGACACGCCCACCACCGGGGCCGCGGTCGCGGCGAGCGCCGCGCGGACCCCCGGCACGGCCAGGATCGTCGACACCGACACGACGGGGTTCGACGGCGGGACGACCACGACGTCGGCCGACGCGATCGCGTCCAGCACGCCGGGCGCCGCCTGCGCGGAGTCGAGCCCGACCTGCACGAACCGCAGCGCGGGCAGCGCGGCGCGGTGCCGGACCCACCACTCCTCGAAGTGGATCGTCCGCTCGGCTCCCGGGTCGCCGTCGGGGTCGGCGACGACGACGTGCGTCTCGACCGGCTCGTCCGCCATGGGCAGCAGCCGCACCCCCTGCTCGGCGAGGCCCCACCGGCGTGTCAGCAGCGCGGTGGCCTCGGACAGCGTGCGGCCCTCGCGGAGCCACTGGCTCCGGGCGAGGTGGGTGGCGAGGTCGAGGTCGCCGAGGGTGAACCAGTCCCAGCCGACGCCGTACGCGGCGAGGTCGGTGCTGACCCGGCTGGTCTCCTCGCGCCGGCCCCAGCCCTGCTCCTCGTGCACGGCGCCCCCGAGCGTGTACATGAGGGTGTCGAGGTCCGGGCAGACACGGACGCCGTGCAGCCACATGTCGTCGCCGGTGTTGGCGATCACGGTGACCTCGGCGGTGCTGCCGCCGCGGCCGTCGGGAAGCCGGTCGCGCAGCAGGGCGAGCAGGCCGCGGGTGAACCGGGCGCCGCCGACGCCGCCGGACAGGACGGTGATCCTCATCGTGCTCCTTCGGGGACCGGCTCGGGCCGGGGGGTGCGGGAGTCGGGGGCGTCCGGCACCGGGTCGCCGAACGCGATCACCGGCCGCCCCGTCCGCGGGTGGGTCAGCACGGCGCAGTCGACGCCGTAGACCGCGCGGACCAGGTCGGCGGTGAGCACCTCGCGCGGGTCGCCGGCCGCGACCAGCCGGCCCTCGGCCAGCACGAGCACGTGCGCGCAGTACGCGGCGGCCAGGTTGAGGTCGTGCAGCGCGGCGACCGTGGTGCGGCCGAGGTCGCGGACGAACGCCAGCAGCGACAGCTGGGCGCTGACGTCGAGGTGGTTGGTGGGCTCGTCGAGCAGCAGCAGGTCGGGCTCCTGCGCGAGCGCGCGGGCGATGTGCACCCGCTGCCGCTCGCCGCCGGACAGCGCGGACCACGCCCGGTCGGCCAGGTGCGCGGCGTCGGCGGCGGCGAGCGCGCGGTCGGCGGCGGCCTCGTCGGCGTCGGCGCCCCACAGCGTCCGGTACGGGATCCGGCCGAGCGCGACGACCTCGCGGACGGTGAGCGGGACGGTCGACGACGACTCCTGCTCGAGCAGGGCGACCCGGCGGGCGCGCTCGCGCCTCGGCACGGTGTGCACGGGGACGTCGTCGAGCAGCACGGCGCCGGCCTCGGGGTCGAGCAGGCCGGCGATCAGCCGCAGCAGGGTGGTCTTGCCGGCGCCGTTCGGCCCGAGCAGGCCGGTCAGCGCGCCGGGCGGCGGGGTGGCGTCCACGCCGTCGACGACCCACCGGCCGCCCAGCCGGGTGCCGACGCCCGCGATGCTCAGGTCCACGCCGACCCCCTCCCGCGCCGCAGCAGCACCGCGAACACCGGCACGCCGATCAGCGCCGTGACGATGCCGACCGGCAGCTCCCGCGGGTCGAACAGCGTGCGGGCCCCCGTGTCCGCCCAGACCAGGAAGATCGCGCCGACGACGGCGGCGACCGGCAGCAGCCGCCGGTGCGCCGGGCCGGTGAGCGCGGACACGGCGTGGGGGAGCACCAGGCCGACGAACCCGATCGACCCGCTCACCGCCACCATCGCCCCGGTCAGCAGCGCGACCAGGGTCATCAGCACCCAGCGGGTCCGGTCGACGTGGATGCCGAGGGCCGCCGCGGCGGTGTCGCCGAACGCGAACGCGTCGAGCCGGACGGCGGAGGCGACCAGCACCGTGCCGACGAGTACCAGCGCCCCGGCCGCGATCGCCACGCTCTGCCAGGTCGACCCGGCGAGCGAGCCGAGCAGCCAGTTGAGGATCTCCCGGTAGGAGTCGCCGGTCGCCGACCAGAAGATGACGAACGACGTCCCCGCGGCGGCGAGCTGCGACACCGCGAGGCCGGCCAGCACCGCGCGCCCGGGCGTCAGCACGCCGCCGACCCGGGCCAGGCTCAGCGTCGCCACGAGCGCGGCGAGCGCGCCGGCGAACGCCGCGACCGGCAGCAGCAGGCCCACGCCGACGACGAGCACCGCCACCGCTCCGAGCGACGCGCCCGACGACAGCCCGAGCAGGTACGGGTCGGCGAGCGGGTTGCGGGTCAGGCTCTGCATCACCGCGCCCGCGAGGGCCAGGCCCGCGCCGACCGCCGCGCCCGTGAGCACCCGCGGCAGCCGCAGCTCCCAGACGATCGCGTCGGTCAGGACCGGCACCCCGCCGTCCGCGCCCGCCGCCGGGCCGAGCCCGAGGTGGCCGGCGATGCTCCGTGCGACGTCGGCGACCGCGATGTCCGCCGGGCCGATCGTCACGCACACGAGCACGGTGGCGACGAGCAGCGCGAGGCCCACGAGCAGCGTGGGCACCAGCGGCGGCCGCCACGGGGGCCGGTTCCCGGGGGCGGCGCGCGCGTCGAGCGGACGATCCTGACCGGCACGCCGACGGCGTGTCCGGCCGGGTCGTCCACCCGGGGGCGCGGTGGTCGTCATCGGTGCGGTCAGCCCTCCAGGTCCGCGAGCTGCTCGGACAGGCTCACCACGGCGTCGGCGTTCCGGACGCCCGCCTCGGCCGCGGGGAACGGCACCGTCAGGTAGCGGTGCTCCTTGACGGCGGTGAGCTGGCTGGTGGCCGGGTTGCCCTCGAGCATCGCGATCTTGCTCTCGGCGGTGTTCCAGGTGGCGTCGACCAGCACGATGACGTCGGGGTCGGCCGCGACGACCTGCTCCCAGCCGGCCGACGTCCAGGTGTCGTGCACGTCCGCGAAGATGTTGGTCAGCCCGGCGGCGTCCATCATCATCTGGGGCGCGCCGATGCCCGCGCCGACGTACGGGGTGTCCGTGCCCGACGAGTACCAGAGCGCGGTGGTCTCCTCGGCCGGGGGCTCGACGGCGTCGAGCGCGGCCTGCTGGTCGGCGATCAGGTCCTCGGCGCGGTCCTCGACGCCGAACACCGAGGCGATCTCGCGGATCTCGTCGAACAGGCCGTCGAAGGTCAGCGGGTCCGGCATGTACCCGTCCCCCTTGCACGCGGCGGGGGAGACGTAGGTGCCGATGCCGAGGCCCTGCAGGGCGGAGCGCTCGCCGGCGCCGTCGTCGGAGAAGTTCGACTCCCAGCCCGCGTAGACGAAGTCGGGCTGCACCTCCAGCAGCGCCTCCTGTCCGGGGACCTTGTCGGACAGCACGGGGACCGCGTCGTAGGCGGCGGCGTACTCCTCGGGCACGGGGCCGTCGGCGAACGCCGTGCCGACCAGCCGGTCCTCCAGGCCGAGAGCGAGCAGCATCTCGATCGAGGTCGACTTGATCGCGACGACGCGCTCCGGCGGGCTGTCGACGGTGACCTCGGTGCCGCAGTTGTCGAGGGTGACGGGGGTGAAGCCGTCCGCGGACGCGCTCGCGGCGGGGGAGGTGCCGTCCGCGGAGGCGGTGCCGCCGGCGCAGGCGGCCAGGGCCGCGACGGCGAGGACGGCGGGCGCGACGAGGACGAGGCGGGCGGCGCGGGCGCGCCGGGCCGGGGTGCCGGTGCGGGGGGTGGTGCGAGGGGTGCTGCGCACGGGGTGGGGCTCCTGACGGGATGCGGCGACGGCGCGGGCGGGCGGGGCCGCGGCGACGTCGTCGGCGGTCCGGGCGCCCGCGTCGGACGCACGGTCCGACGGTGGACGCTGGGGGAGACGGACCCGTGGGCGACGCCGGAGGGCGTCCGCCGCTGCGGGCCGGGGGAGGGTGCACGTCGCGCCCGGTGGCCGCGCCGCCCATGCGCGGGCGACGACACCCAGGCCACATCCGGCCTGGTCCGCGACCACCCTACGCCCGCACGCGACCGCGTGGCGCGCCCCGCCGCGCTCTGCGCGCCACCCGCGCACGCCGCACACGCCGCACACGCCGCACACGCCGCGCGCGCCGCCCGCGCCGCCCGCGCCGCGCTGAGTCTCCACTTCCGGCCTGCACGCCGGCGCCGCCGCAGAGGCCTCATGTGGAGACTCGGCGACACCACCTCGCCGAGACGGCAACTCTCGGCTGTGCGGACGCTGCGCGCTGCAGCCGAGAGTTGCCATCTCGGCGGGGGCGCGGCGAGGGGGCGCGAGGGAGGAGGTGCGGCGCGCCGGGGTGCGCGCGGCGCTACGCGCCCGCGGCCAGGGCCAGGGCCGTCGCGACGCGGGCGACCTCGTCCGGGCCGCCCGCCAGGGCGCCGACCGTGATGCGGACGTGGCCCGAGCCGACCGCGTCGTCGGCGACCTCGCCCGCGCGGAACGGCCGGCCCGGCGCCACGCGGATCCCCGCCGCCGCCAGCCGGACCAGCGCGGTCGCCTCGTCGGCCACCGGCACCCACAGGTTGATCCCGTCGCCCGGCTGCACCTCGACGCCGCGCTCGGCGAGCGCCGTGGTCAGCGCCCGCTGCCGCGCGTAGTAGGTCCGGCGGGCCTGAGCCACGGCCGCCAGCGCCTCGCCGTCGTCGAGCAGGTCGGCGAGCACGTGCTGCAGCAGGCGACTGGTCCAGCCCGGCCCGAGCATCCGGCGCGCGACCACCCGGTCCAGCACCGCGGCCGGCCCGCCGACGGCGGCGATCCGCAGGTCCGGACCGTGCGACTTGGAGTACGACCGCACGTGCACGACGCGGTCCGGCAGGTGGCTGCCGAGCGACACGTCGGCGGACGACGCGATCTCGCCGGAGTGGTCGTCCTCGACGATCGTCAGCCCCGCGCCGGGCGTCGCCGCCAGGTGCCTCCGGACCACCGCCGCGAGCTCCCGGGCCCGGGTCGACGTCATCGAGACGCCGGTGGGGTTGTGCGCGCGCGGTTGCAGGACGACCACCTCCGCGCCGGTGCGCAGGGCCGCCGCGAGGGCGTCCGGGCGCAGGCCCTGGCGGTCGAGCGGCACCGGCACGCGCTCGAGGCCGAGCTGGTCGCACAGGTCGAAGATCGGCGGGAACGACGGGTCCTCGACGACGACCCGGTCGCCGAACCCCGCGAGCTGCTCCAGCGTCCGGCTCATCGCGTCCACCGCGCCGTCGACGACCGTGACCCGCTGCGGCGTGAACGGCCAGGACGCGCGGAGCAGGCGCTCCAGCGGCTCGACGACGGGCGCGCCCAGGTAGGACCCGGTGCCCGCCGCGGGGGTGGCCGCGGCGACCCGGGCCAGCGCGCGCCCCAGCGGGGGCAGCAGCGCGGGGTCGGGGGTGCCGGCGGACAGGTCGATCGGCGGGCCCGGGCGGCGGGTCGGCGCGAGGGGCGCGGACGGCGGTCCCGACGGCGCGCCGGGAGCGTCCGGGTGGACCCGCGGCTTCCCGGCGGACGCCGGTCCCGGCGTGCCGACCCCGACCCCGGCCCCGACCCCGGCCCCGACCCCTCCGAACCCGGCCCCGGGCAGCCCCGCCCCGGTGTCCGACCGCCCGCCCGCCGCGAGGTCCCGGTACCGCGGCGGCAGCCACGACGCCGGCTCCGGCAGCACGACCGTCCCCGCCCGCCCGCGCGACGCCACCAGCCCGACGGCGGCCAGCGCCTGCCACGCCCCGCTGACCGTCGCGGGGCTCACCCCCAGGTCGGCGGCGAGCCGCCGGACGGTGGGCAGGCGGTCGCCCGGCCGCAGGTCGCCGCTGCGCACCAGGCGCGAGACGGCGGCGGCGATCCCCCGGGGACTGCGGTCCTCCACGTGCTGGGCCACGTCCATGGGCGTCATCGTGCCCCCGCGCGACCCCCGCACGGCCTGCCCCGGACCCCGGCGCCGCAGTGTTTACAGCCCCGTCATCGACGTTCTCGGGGTCGTTACGGGCAGAAACGCCGCAGAAATGTTCAACCCCCACAGTCACATTCCCATCGGGCCCTCGCGGCCCGGTCCCAGCACCCGGCATCACCCACTGCGGAGGTCCCTCATGTCAGTCGTGCGCGTCGCCTTCACCCAGGCCACCTGGACCGGCGACAAGGAGTCGATGATCCAGCTGCACGAGGACTGGACGCGCAAGGCCGCGGCCGAGGGCGCGCAGGTCATCGGCTTCCAGGAGCTGTTCTACGGCCCGTACTTCGGCATCACGCAGGACACGAAGTACTACGAGTACGCCGAGACGGTCCCGGGCCCGACCACCGACCGGTTCAGCGCGCTGGCCAAGGAGCTGGGCATCGTGATCGTGCTGCCCATCTACGAGGAGGACCAGCCGGGGGTGCTCTACAACACCGCGGCGGTCATCGACGCGGACGGCACCCTGCTCGGCACGTACCGCAAGCACCACATCCCGCACCTGCCGAAGTTCTGGGAGAAGTTCTACTTCCGGCCCGGCAACCAGGGCTACCCGGTGTTCGAGACCGCGGTCGGGAAGATCGGCGTGAACATCTGCTACGACCGGCACTTCCCGGAAGGCTGGCGGGTGCTCGCGCTGAACGGCGCGGAGATCGTGTTCAACCCGAACGCCACCGCCCCCGGCATCTCGAACAAGCTGTGGGCGGTCGAGCAGCCGGCGGCGGCGATCGCGAACGGGTACTACGTCATCGCGAACAACCGCGTCGGGCTCGAGGACAACGAGTACGGCGACGAGGCGGTGAACTTCTATGGCTCGTCGTACGCGGTCGGTCCGGACGGCAACTACGTGGGCGAGGTCGGCTCGACGACCGAGAACCAGCTGCTGATCCGCGACCTCGACCTGGACGTCATCCGCACGACCCGCGAGCGGTGGCAGTTCTTCCGCGACCGCCGGCCGGACGCCTACGGGCCCATCGTGGCGCCGTGAGCGGAGGACGAGGCATGAAGACCCTCATCACCGGCGGCACCGTCGTCAACGCGACCGGCCGCGGCGCCGCGGACCTGCTGATCGACGGCGAGACCATCGTCGCGCTGCTGCAGCCCGGCTCGACCGCCCTCGGCGTCGACCTGACCGCGACGGTCGACCGCGTGATCGACGCGACCGGCAAGTACGTGATCCCCGGCGGCATCGACGCGCACACGCACATGGAGATGCCGTTCGGCGGCACGTTCGCGTCCGACACGTTCGAGACCGGCACCACGGCCGCGGCCTGGGGCGGGACGACCACCATCGTCGACTTCGTGGTGCAGTACCCGCACGAGAACCCGGTCGACCAGTACGCGCTCTGGCACCAGAAGGCCGCCGGGAGCTGCGCGGTCGACTACGCGTTCCACCAGATCCTGTCCGACGTGCAGGACTCGTCGCTGCACGCGATGGACGAGCTGATCGCGGAGGGCGTCACCAGCTTCAAGCTGTTCATGGCCTACAAGGGCGTCTTCCTGTCGGACGACGGGCAGATCCTGCGGGCCATGCAGAAGGCGTCCGACAGCGGCGCGATGATCATGATGCACGCGGAGAACGGGTCGGTCATCGACACCCTCGTGCAGCAGCACGTCGCCCGCGGCGAGACCAGCCCGTACTACCACGGCGTCTCCCGGCCCTGGCAGGCCGAGGAGGAGGCGACGCACCGCGCGATCATGCTCGCCGACCTCACCGGGGCGCCGCTGTACATCGTGCACGTCTCGGCCAAGCAGGCGGCCGAGCAGATCGCC
Source organism: Cellulomonas sp. GbtcB1 (assembly GCF_019091725.1). Lineage (NCBI taxonomy): Bacteria > Bacillati > Actinomycetota > Actinomycetes > Micrococcales > Cellulomonadaceae > Cellulomonas > Cellulomonas sp. GbtcB1. The sequence goes on from NZ_JAGXJG010000002.1 coordinate 53,306, forward strand.
CAAGCCCGGGACCGCGGCCAGAACGTGTTCGGCGAGACCTGCCCGCAGTACCTGTACCTGTCGCTCGAGGACCACCTCGGCGCGACCAGCGAGCAGTGGGGCGACTTCGAGGGCGCGAAGTACGTGTGCTCGACGCCGCTGCGGTCGAAGCACGAGGGCCACCAGCACCAGATGTGGAACAGCCTGCGCACGAACGACCTGCAGCTCGTGTCGACCGACCACTGCCCGTTCTGCATGAAGGACCAGAAGGAGATGGGGATCGGCGACTTCTCGAAGATCCCCAACGGCATCGGCTCGGTCGAGCACCGGATGGACCTGCTGTACCAGGGCGTCGTCACCGGCGAGATCAGCCTGGAGCGCTGGGTGGAGATCTGCTGCACCACCCCGGCGCGGATGTTCGGCATGTACGGCCAGAAGGGCGTCCTCGCGCCCGGCGCCGACGCCGACGTCGTGGTCTACGACCCGAACGGGCACACCTCGATCGGCGTCGGGAAGTCGCACCACATGGCCATGGACTACTCGGCCTGGGAGGGCTTCGAGGTCGACGGCCACGTCGACACGGTGCTGTCCCGCGGCGAGGTCGTCGTCGACGGCGGCCTGTTCCTCGGCCGCGCCGGCCACGGGAAGTACGTCAAGCGCGGCCTGTCCCAGTACCTGATCTGACGACCGGCCCCACCCGACCCCCCGCACAGAAGGAGGCACACCCATGGAGTTCGGCGTCGTCCTGCAGAACGACCCGCCCGCCTCGAGGGTGGTCGACCTGGCCCGCCAGGCGGAGACCCACGGGTTCGACTACGTCTGGACCTTCGACTCGCACCTGCTCTGGCAGGAGCCGTTCGTCGTGTTCTCCCAGATCCTCGCGGCCACCCGCAAGGTGATCGTCGGGCCCATGGTCACCAACCCGGCGACCCGGGACTGGACCGTGCTGGCGTCGTCGTTCGCCACGCTCAACGAGATGTACGGCAACCGGACGGTGTGCGGCATCGGCCGCGGCGACTCGGCGGTGCGCACCCTGGCGGGCAAGCCGTCCAACCTGGCGACGCTGCGCGAGTCCATCCACGTCATCCGCGAGCTCGCGAACTCCCGGCCGGTCGAGCACAACGGCCGCAAGGTGCAGTTCCCGTGGTCCCGCGGGTCGGCGCTCGAGGTGTGGGTCGCGGCCTACGGGCCGCTGGCGCTCAAGCTGACCGGCGAGGTCGGCGACGGCTTCATCCTGCAGTGCGCGGACCCGGACGTGGCGTCCTGGATGATCCGCACCGTCCGCGACTCCGCCGAGGCGGCCGGGCGCGATCCCGACGCCATCAAGTTCTGCGTCGCCGCCCCGATGTACGTCGGCGACGGCGACTCCCCGGCGGCCCGGGCGCACATGCGCGAGCAGTGCCGGTGGTTCGGCGGCATGGTGGGCAACCACGTCGCGGACATCGTCGCCAAGTACGGCCAGGGGTCGCAGGTGCCGAAGGCGCTGACCGACTACATCGAGGGCCGGCAGGGCTACGACTACAACGAGCACGGCCGCGCCGGGAACTCGCACACCCAGTTCGTCCCCGACGAGATCGTCGAGCGGTTCTGCCTGATCGGGTCCCCCCGCGAGCACGTCGAGAAGCTGCAGGCGCTGCGCGCGCTCGGGGTCACCCAGTTCGCCGGTTACCTGCAGCACGACAACAAGGACGAGACCCTGCGGATGTACGGCGAGCGGGTCATCCCGGCGATGGCCGAGCACGTCGTGGCGACGGCATGACGACGGGGGTCGCGGGCCCGGGAGTCGCGGAGGCCGGGGACGCGGCGGTCGTCGCGCCGTCGGCAGCCGCGCTCGCACCGGCCGCCCGCCGGACCCGGACGCTGCCCGCGCCGCTCCGCGCGCTCCGCCCGGTCGCCCTCGGCCTCGCCGCCCTGGTCCTGCTCGCCGCGCTGTGGGAGCTGGTCAAGGCCGTCGTCCCCGAGGACGGCTGGAGCGTCGGCGAGCTCCGCGTCCTGCCGCGCACCACCGACCTCGCGATGCCGCACGTGACCGAGATGCTGGCGCGGCTCGGCGAGCCGCTCACGTCCCAGCCGGGCGCCGACCCGCTGTGGCTCGCGGTGCTCCGCGCGGGTGGCGCCAGCCTGCGGATCGCCGCGGTGTCCTGGGTGCTCGGCGTGGTCGTCGGGTTCGCGCTCGCCCTGCTGATGACCCGGTTCCGCGTCGCGCGGTCCGCGGTGCTGCCGCTGGTCGTGCTGAGCCAGACCGTCCCGCTCATCGCGCTCGCCCCCCTGGTGAAGGGCTGGGGCTCGAAGCTCGAGCTCGGCTTCACCTGGGAGCCGTGGATGTCCGTCGCCGTGATCGCCTCGTACCTGGCGTTCTTCCCGGTCGCGGTCGGGGCCCTGCGCGGCCTCACCTCGCCCGACACCCTGCACCGCGAGCTGTTCGCCGGCTACGCCGCCTCCTGGTCCCAGGAGCTGGTCCGGCTGCGGCTGCCCGCGAGCGTGCCCCACCTGCTGCCCGCCCTCCGCCTGGCGGCCACGAGCGCCGTGCTCGGCGTCGTCGTCGCGGAGGTCTCGACCGGGATGCCCGGAGGTATCGGACGCATGATCCTCGAGTTCGCCAACTTCGCCAGCAGCGACCCCGCCAAGCCGTGGGCGCCGATCTTCGGGGCGGTGCTGCTCGGCCTGGTCGCCTCCGGGGCGGTCGCGCTGCTCGGCACCGCGCTGCGCCGGTTCCGCCGGGCGGAGGCGGCGGCGTGACCGCGCCGACCGCCGCGGGGGCGCCCGGTGCCGCGCCCGCCGGGCCGACGGCCACCGCCGCAGCCGTCCAGGTCGCCGGCGTCGGCCGGGTGTTCCCCGGCGAGGGCGGCCGGTCCGTCACCGCCCTGGAGCACGTCGACCTCACGGTCGGCGCGGGCGAGTTCGTCTCGCTGATCGGCCCCTCCGGCTGCGGCAAGTCGACCCTGCTCCGGCTGGTCGCCGACCTGGACCGCCCGACCTCCGGCTCGATCGCCGTCTTCGGCAAGCCGGCCGAGCAGGCCCGGCTCGGCCACGACTACGGCATCGCGTTCCAGCAGGCCGGCCTCCTGCCGTGGCGCACCGTCCGCGCCAACATCGAGCTGCCGCTGCAGCTGCACGGCGTCGGCCGCGGGGCCCGCCGGGAGCGCGCGGACGAGATGCTGGCGCTGGTCGGGCTGACCGACTTCGCCGACCACTTCCCGGACCAGCTGTCCGGCGGCATGCAGCAGCGCGTCGCGATCGCCCGGGCGCTGGCCGAGCGGCCCAGCCTGCTGCTGATGGACGAGCCGTTCGGCGCGCTCGACGAGATGACCCGCGAGCGGCTGCAGTCCGAGCTGGTGCGGATCTGCGCGGAGACGCAGGCGGCCGTGGTGTTCGTGACCCACTCGATCCCGGAGGCGGTGTTCCTCTCGGACCGCGTCGTGGTGATGTCGGCCCGGCCGGGGCGGATCGCGGGGATCGTCGACGTCGGGCTCGGTCGGTCGGGGTCGCGCGACGACGGGCTGCGCGAGGACGAGGCGTACTTCCAGGCGGTCACGGCGGTGCGCGAGGCGCTGCACGGCGGATCCGAAGTCCCGAGCCGCGGGGTGGAGACGCGGTGAGCGCCGCGTCCTGGGGCCACCGCGCCGCGCCCGTCCTGCTGCTCGCCGCGCTGGTCGCCGCGTGGCAGGCCGTGGTGACGCTCGGCGACGTCCCGCCGTTCCTGCTGCCCAGCCCGGCGGCCATCGCGGGCGAGTTCGCCGAGTTCCTGCCGACGATCGCCTCGGCCGCGCTCGTCACCGGCACGAACGCGCTGGTCGGCCTCGTGATCGGCGCGGTGGTGGCGATCGCGGCCGCGATCCTGGCCTCCGCCGTGCGCGCCGTCGACCTGCTGCTGGACCCGGTGGTCGCGGGGCTCGCGGTGCTGCCGGTCGTGGCGCTCGCCCCGGTGCTCTACACGATGTACGGCGCCTCGGTGGAGACCGGGCGGCAGATCGTGGTGGCCGTCGCGGTCGGGGTGCCCGTGTTCGTGAACACGCTGCGCGGGCTGCGGCAGGTCCGGCCCGTGCACCGCGACCTCATGCGGGCGTACGCGGCCACGCCACGGCAGGCGACCCGGGCCGTGACGATCCCGACGGCCCTGCCGTTCGTGTTCACCGGCCTGCGGCTCGCGTCCTCGCTCGCGGTCATCTCGGCGATCGTCGCCGAGTACTTCGGCGGTCCGCGGTCGGGCATCGGGTCGTTCATCACCACGGCCGCGGCGGGGTCGAACTACGCCCGCGCCTGGGCGTACGTGCTCGGCGGCGTGCTCGTCGGGCTGCTGTTCTACGGGGCCACCTCCGCCGTCGAGCGGTGGGGGACCCGCGGGGTGCGCCGGACCTGACCGCCACACCACCACACGTCCCGCGCCCGGGGGTCGGCGCGGGCCGGCACCACCCCGCCTGCCGACGGCGCCAGGAGGGCCCTCCCGTGATGCGACGACAAGGGGACGACATGAGGAACACCACCAGGCGGGCCCGCCTCGGGCTCGGGGCGCTCGGCGTCGTGGCGGCGCTCGCGCTGACCGCGTGCGGCGGCTCGGACGACACGGCCGGCGGCGGGTCGACGGAGTCGGCGGGCGGCGGCGACGGGGACCTGACCCCCGTCAAGCTCCAGCTGCAGTGGCTCACGCAGGCGCAGTTCTCCGGCTACTACGCCGCGCTGGACCAGGGCTTCTACGAGGACGCCGGCCTCGACGTCGAGATCATCCCGAGCGGCGGCGACATCGTGCCGCAGGACGCCCTCGCGAACGGCGAGGTCGACTACGCGATCGCGTGGGTGCCGAAGGTGCTCGGCTCGATCGAGCAGGGCGCCGACATCACCAACGTGGCGCAGATCTTCGAGCGCTCCGCCACCCTCCAGGTGTCGTTCGCGGACGCGGGGATCGACTCGGTCGCGGACCTCGAGGGGAAGACGATCGGCTCCTGGGGCTACGGCAACGAGTGGGAGCTGTTCGCGGGCCTCAACAAGGCCGGCGTGACGGACTTCGAGATCGTGCAGCAGGCGTTCGACATGAACGCGTTCCTCGCGGGCGACATCGACGCGGCGCAGGCCATGACCTACAACGAGTACGCCCAGCTGCTCGAGACCGAGAACCCCGACACCGGCGAGCTCTACCAGCCCGAGGACTTCTCCGTCATCGACTGGAACGACGAGGGCACCGCCATGCTCCAGGACGCGATCTGGGCGGACGCCGGCCGGCTGGCCGACGACCCGGAGTACGCCGAGACGACGGTCGCCTTCATCAAGGCCTCGATCCAGGGCTGGATCTACGCCCGGGACAACCCGCAGGAGGCCGCCGACATCGTCACGGCCGCGGGCTCGACCCTCGGCACCAGCCACCAGCTCTGGATGACCAACGAGGTCAACAAGCTCATCTGGCCGTCGACGTCCGGCGGCATCGGCCTGATCGACGAGTCCGCCTGGGACGCCACCGTCGAGATGGCCAAGGAGACCTCCAACGAGACCGGCGCGACGATCATCAGCGCCGACCCGCCGGAGACCGCGTACTCCAACGAGTACGTGCAGCAGGCGCTGGACGAGCTCGAGGCCGAGGGCGTGGACGTCGAGGGCGCGGACTTCGAGCCCCTGACCGTCGAGCTCCAGCCCGGCGGCAACTGACCGGGCCGGGGCGGCGGCGTCCGCCGTGCCGCCGCCCCGACCCCACCACCCCTCCCCACGGAAGGCCCGCACCCATGACCGCACTCGACGCCGACGGCGCGCTCGCCCTCGAGCTCGACCGCGCGCACGTGTTCCACTCCTGGTCCGCCCAGGGCGCGCTCGCCCCGCTCGTCGTCGCCGGCGCGTCCGGCTGCGAGGTGACGCTGGCGGACGGCCGCACCCTGCTCGACTTCAGCAGCCAGCTCGTCAACACCAACATCGGCCACCAGCACCCGCGGGTCGTGGCGGCCATCGCCGAGCAGGCCGGGCGGCTCGCCACCATCGCCCCGTCGCACGCCGTGCTGCCGCGGGGCCGGGCCGCCGAGGCGATCCTCCGGCACGCGCCGGAGGGCTTCTCGAAGGTGTTCTTCACGAACGCCGGGGCCGACGCCAACGAGAACGCCATCCGGATGGCGCGCCTGGTCACCGGCCGGGACAAGGTGCTGTCGGCCTACCGGTCGTACCACGGCAACACCGGCGCGGCCGTGGTCGCGACCGGCGACTGGCGGCGCGTGCCCAACGAGTACGCCCGCGGGCACGTGCACCACTTCGGGCCCTACCTGTACCGGTCGGAGTTCTGGGCCACGACGCCCGAGGAGGAGGGCGAGCGGGCGCTGCGGCACCTGGCGCGGGTCGTCGAGTCGGAGGGGCCGGCGTCGATCGCGGCGATCCTGCTGGAGTCGATCCCGGGGACGGCGGGCGTGCTGGTGCCGCCGCCCGGGTATCTCGCGGGCGTCCGGGAGATCGCGGACCGGCACGGCATCCTGCTGATCCTGGACGAGGTGATGGCCGGGTTCGGCCGCACCGGGTCGTGGTTCGCGTTCGACCAGCACGACGTCGTGCCCGACCTGGTCACGTTCGCCAAGGGGGTCAACTCCGGGTACGTGCCCGCGGGCGGGGTGCTGATGTCCGACCCGGTCGCGCACGCGTTCGACGACCGGGTGTTCCCCGGCGGGCTCACCTACTCGGGCCACCCGCTCGCGATGGCGGCGGTCGTCGCGACCATCGAGGCGATGGAGGACGAGAAGGTCGTCGAGAACGCCGCCCGGATCGGCACCGACGTGCTGGCGCCGGGGCTCGCGGCGCTCGCGGACGCCCACCCGTCGGTCGGCGAGGTCCGGGGGACCGGGGTGTTCTGGGCGCTGGAGCTGGTCACGTCGCGGTCGACGCGCGAGCCGGTCGCCCCGGCGGCGATGGGCGCGGTCAAGACCGGCCTGCTCGACCGGGGGCTGCTGCCGTTCGTGCAGGACAACCGCATCCACGTGGTCCCGCCCTGCGTCGTCACGGACGCCCAGGTCGCGACCGCCCTGGCGGCGTACGACGAGGTCCTGGCGGACCTGGACGCCACCCTCTGACCGCGTACCCCGCCGCCGGTCGTAGGGTCGATCCGGCACCACCCCCGCACCACCGAGAGGACCACCCCGTATGTCCGAGACCGCCACGCCCGCCCTCCGCGCCGTCGTCACCGGCGCCTCCAGCGGGATCGGCGCCGCGACCGTCCGCCGGCTCCGCGCCGAGGGGTGGGACGTCGTCGCCGTCGCCCGCCGAGCCGACCGGCTCGAGGCCCTGGCCGCCGAGACCGGCGCCGAGCCGTTCGTCGCCGACCTCACCAGCGACGACGACGTGGCGCGCCTGGCCGCGCACGTGGCGGAGACCGGCGGCCTCACGTCCCTGGTCAACAACGCGGGCGGCGCGCTGGGCCTCGACCCGGTCGCCGACGCGGACGTCGAGGGCTGGCGCCGGATGTACGACATCAACGTGCTCGGCACCCTGCGGGTCACCAAGGCGCTGCTCCCGCTGCTCAAGGCCAGCGGCCGGGGCGACGTCCTGGTCGTCACGTCGACCGCGGCCATCGGCCCCTACGAGGGCGGCGCGGGCTACACCGGCGCCAAGCACGCCGAGCGGATGCTCACCACCACGCTGCGCCTCGAGCTGATCGGCGAGCCGGTCCGGGTCATCGACATCGCGCCCGGCGCCGTCGCGACCGAGGAGTTCTCGCTCGTTCGGTTCGGCGGCGACGCGGAGCGCGCGGCCAGGGTCTACGAGGGCTACCAGCCGCTGCTCGCCGAGGACATCGCGGACGTCATCGCGTTCGCCCTCACCCGGCCGCACCACGTGAACATCGACACGCTGGTCGTCCGGCCGCGGGCCCAGGTGTCGAACACCCAGACCGCGCGGTCCTGATCGCGCACCGGCGCGGGCACGGGGTGGCAGCATCCCAGGTGTGCTGAACCACCTCGCGCTCGTGCCCGGCAGCGCGCCGGAGCACGGCGTGCACTTCTGGGAGCCGACGGTCGACGGCGTACCCGTCCGCCGGCTGCTGCGCTTCGACGACCCGGAGGACGTGGACCTGGACGTCGAGGGTCTCGGGCCGGCGGGGGACAACCTGCCGGTCTTCGTTTGCCGGCGACCGACGCCGTGGGTCGACGACGTGCTCGCCCTGCTGGGCGAGCGTCCCGCCGCCCGGCTCGACGCCGGCCGGGTCCCTCTGTTCGTCTGCCGGGCGTGCGGGGACCTCGAGTGCGGCGCGATCACGATGCGCGTCGAGCGGGACGCGAGCACCGTGGCCTGGCGGGACTTCCGCTGGGAGACCGGGCCGGACGACCCCGACGACCGGGTCGTGGTCCCCGGCGGCCCGTTCGTGTTCGACCGGGCCCAGCACGACGGCGAGGTGCGGCGGTTCGTCGACAGCGAGGAGGCGGAGCGCGCCGCGCTCCCGGTGCCGGCCGGGTCACGGTCGGGCGGGCGACGCACGTGGCGGCGCTGGTGGCGCCGGGGCTGAGCGGTCGGGTCCGACCAACCGCCCCGGCGGATGTACCGCGCGACCCACGGCGACAGCGCGAGCAGGATCAGCGCGAACGCCAGCGCCACGGCGCCGATCCCGCCGAAGTACGTCCACCGCGGTCATCGGCCCGGTCCTGATCACCCACGGGCGCGGGCGCGGGGTGGCAGCATCCGGAGCATGCTGGACCGCCTCGCGCTCGTGCCCGGCAGCGCGCCCGAGCACGGCGCGTTCTTCTGGGAGCCGACCGTGGACGGGGTGCCCGTCCGCCGGCTGCTCCACCTGGGCGTCCGCGGGCTCGGTCCCGTCGCGGAGTACGTGCCGGTCTTCGTGCACAGCTGGCCCTTCCCGTGGGTCGGTGACGTGCTCGCGCTGCTGGGCGAGCACCCCGCCGACCAGCTCGACGACGGCCGCGTGCCGCTGTTCGTCTGCTCGGCGTGCGGCGACACCGGCTGCGGCGCGATCGGCATGCGCCTGGAGCGGACGGGCACCACGGTGACCTGGCGGGACTTCCGCTGGGAGACGGGCCCGAACGGCCCGGCCGACGACGACCCGGTCGTGGTCCCCGGCGGCCCGTTCGTGTTCGACCGCGCCCAGCACGACGCCGAGGTGCGGCGGTTCGTCGATACCTACGACGCGGAGCGGGCCGCCCTCCCGGCGACTGTCGAGCTGCGTGAGCGGAGGGCGGGCGGCCGACGCACGTGGCGGCGCTGGTGGCGCCGGGGCTGAGCGGTCGGGTCAGACCACCCGCCCCGGCGCCGCCGTGCGCGGTCACGCCCCGGCGCTCACCATGCCCTCCATCTCGTCCGCCCGGCGGATGTGCCGCGTCACCCACGGCGACAGCGCGAGCAGGATCACCGCGAACGCCAGCGCGACGGCGCCGATCCCGCCGAAGTACGCGGTGTCGGACGAGCCCTCGGTCGCCTTGATGAGCTGGGCCGTGATCGCCTGCCCGGCGGCCGGCGCGAGGAACCACACCGCCATCGCCTGGTTCCGGAACGCCCGCGGCGCGAGCAGCGTGGTCGCGGCCAGCCCGACGGGCGACAGGCACAGCTCGCCGAGCGTCTGGATCACGTAGACCACGACGAGCACCCACGCCGGCGCGAGCGTGTCGGCGAACGCCGCCGACGCGAGCGCCATCACCAGGAACGACAGCGCGGCGAGCGCCAGGCCGATCGCGAACTTGGTCGCGGTCGGCGGGCGGTCGTGCGTCTTCGACCAGATCCACGCGAACACCGGCGCCAGGATGATGATCGACAGCGGGTTCACCGACTGGAAGAACTCGGGGCTGATCGTGACGCCGAAGAACGACAGCTCGGTGCGGTTCTGCGCGAAAGAGGCGAGCGTCGTCGCCGCCTGCTCGAAGATCATCCAGAACAGCATCGCCGCGACGAACAGCGGGATGTACGCGAGCACGCGCGGCCGCTCGGCGTCGGTGACCTTGGGCGAGCGGTACATCACGATGAAGTAGGCGACCGGCGCGATGAACGCCAGGTACGACATCGTGTCGATGAACGTGTCCAGGTTGAACCCGCCGGCCACGAGCGCCGCGACCAGGCCGACGACGACGATCCCGCCGAGGATGACGAGGAACCCGCGGACGAGCTTCACGCGCTCCTCCGGTCGCACCGGGTTCGGCGCGACGCCGCCCGCCTTGCCGAGGTACTTCGCGCCGGCCACGAAGAACACCAGTGCGATCGCCATGCCGACGGCCGCCACCAGGAAGCCCGCGTGGTAGCCGCCCCAGGCGCGCGCCGCGCCCACGAGGAACGGCGCCGTGAACGACCCGATGTTGATGCCCATGTAGAAGATCGAGAACGCCGAGTCGCGGCGCTCGTCGTCGCGGGCGTACAGCTCGCCGACCATGCTCGACACGTTCGGCTTGAGCAGGCCGGTGCCGAGGGCGACCAGGGCGATGCCGAGGTACGAGAACCCGGCGGACGGGATCGCCAGGCAGACGTGGCCGGCCGCGATGATGATGCCGCCGATGAGGACCGACCGCCGGGCGCCGATCACGCGGTCCGCGAGCCAGCCGCCCACGACCGACAGCAGGTAGACGCTGGTGCCGTAGATCGACACGAGCGCCAGGCCCGTGGTCTCGGCGATGTCCAGGCCGCCGTTCGCGACCGAGTCGGTCAGGTAGTACAGCAGGATGGCGCGCATCCCGTAGTAGCTGAACCGCTCCCACAGCTCCGTGGTGAACAGCGTCATCAGGCCGCGCGGGTGGCCGAAGAACGCGCGGTCGCCGGCCAGCTTGCCGGCGGGGGGTTCGCCGTGGGCGGCGGTGGTCATCGGGTGGCTCCTGACGCTCGTGGTGGCGCGCCCGGACGACACACCGAAATCCAGAATGTGGCCCCCGCTCGCAGCACGGCAACAGGACCATGGGCCCGTGAGGTGGCGGGCGGCCGCCGGTATCGGTCCGTGCGAGCGCCGCTGCTACGGTCGGCTCGTCCGGACGGGCCCCCGCCGTCGCACCGCACCGCGTCTCCACCGAACGCGAGGGGCTGCTCCATGACCAGCGACGGCCGCACCACCCCGCCCATCCACGGGCGGGCCAGCTTCCGCACCGCGATCGACCGCACCGAGTTCCCGGAGCACGGCCTCGACCCGGACGAGGTCTACGAGCTGCTGCACACCGGCCTCATGCTCGACGGGCGCGAGACGCTGAACCTCGCCTCGTTCGTGACGACGTGGATGGAGCCGCAGGCCGAGGCGCTGATCCACGACACGCTGCGCAAGAACCACATCGACCACGAGGAGTACCCGGTCGCCTCGCTGGTCGAGGAGGCCTGCGTGCACATGCTCGGCGACCTGTTCCACGCGCCCGACCCGGCGACCGTCGTCGGCGTCGCGACCATCGGGTCGTCCGAGGCGATCATGCTCGGCCTGCTGGCGCACAAGCGGGCGTGGCAGCACCGGCGGCAGGCCGCGGGGGAGCCGACCGACCGGCCGAACGTCGTGTTCGGCGCCGAGACCCACGTGGTGTGGGACAAGTTCGCCAACTACTTCGACGTCGAGATGCGCAAGATCCCGATGCGCCCCGACCGGTACACGATCACCGCGGAGGACGTGGCGTCGCGGATCGACGAGCGGACCATCGCGGTCGGCGCCGTGCTCGGCACCACGCACATCGGCGAGGCGGACCCGATCGCCGACATCGACGCCGCCCTCGTGCGGATCAAGGCCGACCGCGGCTGGGACGTGCCGCTGCACGTCGACGGTGCGAGCGGGGCGTTCGTCGCGCCGTTCGCCGAGCCGGACCTGGCGTGGGACTTCCGGCTGGAGCAGGTCGCGTCGATCAACGCGTCCGGGCACAAGTACGGCCTCGTGTACCCGGGCGTCGGCTGGCTGGTGTTCCGCGACGCGTCCCGGCTGCCCGAGGACCTGGTGTTCAGCGTGAACTACCTCGGCGGCGCGCAGCCGACCTACACGTTCAACTTCTCCCGCGGCTCGGCGATGATCCAGGCGCAGATGTACAACTTCCTGCGGCTCGGGCGCGACGGGTACACCGCGATCGTCGAGACGATGCTCGCCAACGCGCGCTACCTGAACGAGGCGCTGAAGGCGACGGGCCGGTTCGAGATCCTCAACCCCGGCCTGGCCGAGCCGGTCGTCACGTTCCGGCTCGCCGGCGACCCCGGGTTCGACGTCTACCACCTGTCCGCGCGGCTCCGGGAGAACGGCTGGATCGTCCCCGCGTACAGCCTGCCGCCCGACGCCGAGGACGTGCACCTGATGCGGGTCGTCGTCCGGCTGGACCTCAGCCGCCTGATGATCGACCAGCTGCTGCGCGACCTCGACCTCGCGTACACCGCGCTCGAGGCGGAGTCGCCGGTGCCCCGGGCGCACCACGCCGCCGACCTGTGGACAGCGCCGGCGCACGCCGCGGCGCGGAGCAAGGCGCGGACCGGCCTGCGGCGGTGACGACGGCAGGGGCAGGGCGGCCCGGAACGGTGCCGGCCGTGCGCATGGCGCGGGCGCCCCGGCCGAGCGCCGCGAGCGTGCGGCTCGGGCTGCTGTTCGGCCTCGGGTCCGTGTGCTTCGCCGTGGGGTCGCTGCCGTCGTACGCCGCGCGGGTCGCGCCCGAGGTCGCGGGGTGGACCTTCGTCGTCGGGTCGGTGCTGTTCACGACCGCGGCGGCGTTTCAGGCGGCTGGGACGCCGCGGGAGGACCACACCGACCTCGCGGCCGCGCTGGTGCAGCTGGTCGGGACCGTCTGCTTCAACGTCAGCACGTTCGCGGCGACGCAGGACCTCGCGGCTCTGCCCGCCCGGCACCTGGTGTGGGCGCCGGACGTGTACGGGTCGGTGTGCTTCCTGGTGGCGAGCGTGCTCGCGTGCGTGGCCGTGCGGCGGGCGGTGCGGCCGCGGGCGGTGCACGGGGTCGCTCGGGGCGCGGGTGCGCCGGGGTCGCCCGGCGCGCGGGTCGCGTGGCGCCGCGGGTCGGTCGGCTGGTGGGTGGCGGCCGTCAACCTCGCCGGGTCGGTGGCGTTCGGGGCGGCGGCGGTCGCGGCGCGCTACGTCGCCGGCATCACCGAGGAGACGAACGTCGCGCTGGTGAGTGCGGGGACGTTCGCCGGGGCGGTGTGCTTCCTCGCCGGCGCGGCGCTGCTGCCGGTGGGGTCGGTGCGCGAGCGCTCGCGCGCCCGCGGCACGGCTGCGTAGGCCAGGTGGGGCTTGAACCCACGACCGACGGATTATGAGTCCGCTGCTCTGACCGGCTGAGCTACTGGCCCTCGATGCCCGACAGGCTAGCGCCCCGGCGGCGTCGTCCCCGCGTGCACGCCCCGCTACGGTGGGTCACCGTGCCGCTCTTCTCCCGCCGCCACGCCCTGCCCGACGACGTGCGCCGCGCCCTCGAACTCCCGGCGGGCGACCGCGTGCTCGCCGTCGCGGCCTCGGGTGCTCGCTGGCTCGCGGCCACCCGGCAGGCGCTGTACGTCGCCGGCGGCACCTCGGACGCGCCGGTGCGCCGGCACCCGTGGTCGGACGTCGACCGGGCGTCGTTCGCGCCCGAGCCGCCCGCCATCACCGTGCACTGGGTGACCGGCGCCGTCGAGGAGCTGCCGCTGGACCCGCCGGTCCCGGTGGCCTTCGCGCAGACGCTGCGGGAGCGGGTGCAGTCCTCGGTCGTGCACGTCGAGACGGTAGCCGTGCCGGGCGCCGGGCCGGTCCGCGTCGCGCTGCGCCGCGGGGACGGCGGGGACCTGTTCACGCAGGTCATCGGCACCGCGCGAGTCGACCTCGCCGACCCGGGCGTGGCCGCGCTGCTCGACGCGGCGGAGGCGCGGGTGCGCGCCGCGGCGGGCCTCCGGGCGTGACCCCGGCCGTGACCGGGACCACGCAGGACGTGTCAGGAGCAACCCCGGAGGGCTGCTAGAGTTCTTCCCGCACGATCCCTCGTAGCTCAATTGGCAGAGCATCCGACTGTTAATCGGACGGTTACTGGTTCGAGTCCAGTCGAGGGAGCAATCACGACCCCCAGCGGCCACCGGCTGCTGGGGGTCGTCTGCCTCCCGGCACCTCAGTCCGGCAACGCCTCAGCATGCGTCGGCGCCGTTCGCCGTACTCGGCGCTCCGTCTCCTCCGCGCTGGGGCTCCGCTTCGCGTTGCGGTGACGGCGCGTTGCGGCCTCGAGCTCGTCCGCCGAGAGAAATGGTGTCAGGTAGCTTCGCCCGGGCTGGTCGCCGGCAACGGCGTGGAGCACCGCGCCCGCGGGGAGAGTGAAAGCGGCGCCCGCGACGGTCTCAGCGAGTTGTCGTAGGTGCTCGTCGGTCGACGGTCGTGCCGGGACATGTCCGTGACCCATCGTTCGCTCCTGCTGCATCGAGATGGTCGGAGTCCGAGGTGGTCGCGCATCGCGGTGACTCCGATCCCGTCCTACACGACGGAGGTATCACTCAACCCACTCCGTCAGACGGGTGGTCGACGACGTGATCCCTCGACTAGTGCTCAACCCGCGACGAGCACACACCGATTTCACGAGGACGGACGGAGAACGCCCGGGCTGCGGCTCGACGCCGAGCAGGACGAGGAGCAGGAGACGAGGATGAGGAAGCAGGGGGCTACCGCGCTCGTCGCGGTCGCGATCACAGGGATGCTGCTTGCGGGATGTGACGCTGCCGAGACCGGTGCGGCCGACGTGAAGACGCCGAAACCGCAGGCCACGGAGGTCGTGGACTCGCGAGCTGAGGTTCCCGATGTCGTCGGGATGACGCTCGACGAGGCGTCTGCGGCCCTGGAGGCCGGTGGATTCACCGTCGAGACCGTCGGAGCGGCCGGCGAGGTCGAGTCGCAGGCTCCGTCGGCTGGGATCAAGGTCGAGCCTGGCACGTCGGTGGTGATCACGGTGGTCGATCGAGAGGCGGAGGCAGCGGCTGCTGCGGCCGCCGCCGCGGCGGAGGCCGCACGCATCGGCTCGGTGTCGCAGCAGAACGCGTACAGGTCCGCGGTGCAGTACCTGGACTACTCGGCCTTCTCGCGTGCCGGACTCATCGGACAGCTGACGAGCGAGTACGGCGAGGGCTACCCGCCGGAGGACGCCGAGTTCGCGGTCGCACGGCTGGAGGCCGAGGGCGGTGTCGACTGGAACGCCGAAGCGGCCGAGTCCGCCGCGTCGTACCTGGAGTACAGCGCGTTCTCCCGGCAGGGCCTCCTCGATCAGCTCACGAGCCAGTACGGCGAGCAGTTCACACCGGAGCAGGCCGAATACGGGGTGAGCACAACGGGTCTGTAGTCGGACCGGACGCGGCGACAGGTGGTTCGACGCCTAGGGTGTCGGCCGTGGGACTGTTCAGCCGCAGGTCGCGAGAGCCCGAGCCCGTCGAGCCGGAGGCCGGCGCGTCTCCCGACCCGGCGCCCGCGGCGGCACCGCCCGCCGGCGAGCCCGGCCCGGGCGTGCGCCACGACCGCGTGCGCGAGGCGCTCGGCACCTGGGCGGAGCGCAAGGACGCCCAGACGTTCGCCGACGTCCTGCGCCGCGCCGTGTCCGGCGAGCTCCTGCTCGACATGACGGACTCCCGGCTCGCGGACCCCGGCCGGGGGTTCCAGCAGGGTGACACCCTGGCGATCGCGTCGATCCGGGACAACGCCGGTGCCGACCTGCTCGTCGCGTTCACCGGGCACGACGAGCTGCAGCGGATGCGGGAGGCGGCGGGGCGGTCGCTCGTGCAGCCCGCCGCTGCGGTGCTCGCGCAGGCGGTGCGCGACCACCAGGGCATCGTGATCGACGGCCGAGCGCCGGGCGCGTTCATCGCGTACGCGGCGGAGATCCGGCAGCACCTCACCGAGGAGCCCGAGGCGGTCGCGCGGCTGACCGAGGCGACGACGACGCGGTCGCTGCCGTTCGCGCAGTACGTGGAGATGCTGGCGGCGGGGCCGCTGTTCGTCCCGGTCGCGACCGACCCCGAGGACGGCGTCGCAGGGCCCGCCGCCACCGGTCCGGACGGCGGCGCGTACACCGTGGTGGGGACGTCGCCCGCGGAGGTGTGGGCGTGGCTCCCCGGTGGTGAGGTCCGGCGGGTCGAGCTCGCGGAGCTCGCCGCCGCGACGCTCGCCGCGGGCCGGGCCGGGATCGTGGTCAACCCGGCCGGCCCTCCCGTCGTGGTCCCGTCCGCCGCACTCCCGCGCTGACCGGCCCGGACACGCCCGCGGGACCAACGGCCCGCCCCGGTCGCGTCCGGGCTCTGGCAAGATGCCCCGGTTCGTCTGAATCGCCGCAGCAGGAAGTCAGGGTCATGCGCAGGATCGCCGTCGCCGGCATCGTGGGAGTCGTCGCACTCGGTCTCGTCGGGTGCGGGGAGCTCTCGGTCCACCGGACCGGGTCGCCCGACGCCCAGGAGATCGCCGAGGCCCGGGCGTCGCAGACCGAGTAGCGGCCGGCGCGCCCGGTCAGTCCGCCGCCTCCGGCGGCCACACCACCCGGAACCGCTCCAGCACGATCTCGTCCTGCTCGCTCCACACGGCGCCGCGCGCCGCGGAGGTGCGCTCCCAGTAGATCCGGTGCTGCTCCCGCCAGCTGCGCAGGCTGCGGTCGTCCTCGCCCTCGTCGAAGGCGAAGTCCGCGTCGACCTCCCGGAACGGGGCGATCCGGAGCTCGGTCGTCCGGAGCACCAGCTGCGGCGCGCCCCGGCCGTCGCACGCCACCCAGTGCGCGCCGATGCGGGGGAGCTGCTCGCCGCGGTGCGCGAACTCGGTCACGAGCTCGGCGGTCGCGCGCTTGGTGCCGTGCCGGACGATGCCGAGCAGCTCGTCGCTCAGCTCGACGGAGTCGCCGAACCGGTCGACGACGTACTCGTCCCCGGCGGCGACCGCCTCGGGGTGCGCGGCGACGTAGGCGCGCCAGAGGGCGGCGGCCGCGTCGGTGTCGAGCGGGCCGGGCGGGGTGCGGTGGCTGGTCACCCGGACATCCTGCCGTCCGGCGCGCTCGACGCCGAGTGCATATCCGACACGTCGAGTGCCTACCCACGGGATAGGCACTCGACGTGTCCGGTAGGCACTCGGCGGCGGGCCGGCGGGCCGGCGGGCGGCGGGCGGCGGACCGCGGGCGGCGGGCGCGGCGGCCGGGGCGACGACAGGCGCCGGCGGGCGGCGGATCGCAGCCGGCGAGGGCGCGCGTGCCGGTCGTGGAGCCGGTCCCGCTACCGTGGCGGCATGGCGATCATCCACCGGGCCACCCTCGTTCCGACCAAGGCCGAGCTCATCGCCGCCTGGCTGCCCGCGCAGCCGTGGTGCGGCGGTCCCGTCGCCGACGTGGTGCCGGTGGGCGCGTACCGGTTCGACGACCCCGAGGGCGAGGTCGGCATCGAGTCGCACCTGGTCGACGTCGGCGGTCGGCTGCTGCACGTCCCGCTCACCTACCGCGGCGCGCCGCTGCCGGACGCCGAGGAGTGGCTGGTCGGCACGATGGAGCACTCGGTGCTCGGAACGCGCTGGGTGTACGACGGCCCGGGCGACCCGGTCTACCGGGACGAGCTCGCCCGGGTGGTCCGCGAGGCCGACACCGAGGTGCGGATGTGGGCCGAGACTCCCGAGGGCCGGGTGGAGCGCGAGCCGACGGTGCGGGTCCGGGGGAGCGGCGCCGCCGACGCGGCGGCCGAGCCGGAGGTCGTCGTCGTGCGCGAGCCCCGCCCGGGCGTCGCCGCGCCGACGGACCGGACGCTCGTCGGCACGTGGGCGGGTCAGGACGAGCCGGTCGTGCTGGCGTACCTCGCCTGATCCGCGGCTACGCGAACAGCGCCTGGCCCACGAACGGCCCGTCGTCGGCGAGCGCCGGCGTCCCGTCGGCCCCGGTCGGCAGCGTCCCGTCGGGCACGCCCGGCGGCACGGCGTACAGCCCCGACCCGGTGTGCACGAGGTACTCCATGAGCCCGTCCTGCGCGGACAGCCGGGTCTGCATCGGCACGAAGTGGGTGCGCGGGTCGACGACGAACGCGAGGAAGAACAGCCCGGCGTCCAGCCGGCCGAGCGCGTCGTTGCCGTCGGTGAAGTTGTACCCGCGGCGCAGCATCCGGACGCCGTCGTTCTGGGTCGGGTGCGCGAGGCGGACGTGCGAGTCGAGCGCGACGAGCGGCTTGCCGTCGCCGCCGGTGGCGTCGAGGTCGGGCTCGGTGAACTCGGTGCCGCCGGACAGCGGCGCGCCCGCGCCCTTGTTCCGCCCGACCAGGGCCTCCTGCTCGCGCAGCGACGACCGGTCCCAGGTCTCGATGTGCATCCGGATCCGGCGCGCCACGAGGTACGTGCCGCCGGTGAGCCAGGCCGCGTCGCGGCCGCCCTCGGTCGCCGCGGCGGCGGGCACCCACACGTGCGCCTCGACGTCGGCGGTCTCCTCGGCCTTGAGGTTGGCGGTGCCGTCCTTGAAGCCGAACAGGTTCCGGGGCGTCTTCTGCGCGGTGCTGGTGGAGGAGGTCCGGCCGTAGCCGAGCTGGGTCCACCGGATGCGGGCGGTGCCGAACGCGGCGCGCGACAGGTTCCGCACGGCGTGCACGGCGACCTGGGGGTCGTCGGCGCACGCCTGGACGACCAGGTCGCCGTCGCTGCGCGCGGGGTCGAGGTCGTCACCGGCGAAGTGCGGCAGGGCGATCAGGCCCGCGGGCAGCCGACCGGCCAGCCCGAACCGGTCGGCCTCCGCGCCGGGCGCCCCGACGAACAGCGACCGCCCGAAGCCGAACGTGATCGTCAGCCCCGCGGCGGGCAGGTCGGCGGCCTCGCCGGTGTCGTCCGGCGGCGCGTCGTAGGGCCCGGAGGCGGGGGCGAACTGCCCGGCCGGCAGGCCCTGCGTCATCCGGGCGGCCATCACGGTCCACCGGCGCAGCAGGTCCACGAGCGCGTCCCGGTCGGTGGTCGTCACGTCGAACGCGGCGAGGTAGAGCCGGTCCTGCGCCGGGGTGACGATGCCCGCCTGGTGCGCGCCGGTGAACGGGTAGGTGCGGTCGGCGCCCGCCGGCGACGCCGCGGGCGCGGGGGACCGGGCGGCGTCCACCGCCACGGCCCCCGCGGCCCCGGCGGCGGCCGCACCCGCGACGAGGCCGCCGCCGAGCCCGAGCAGGGCGCGGCGGGACATCCCGCGCCGACCGCCGTCCGGTCCACCCGCGGGCGAGCCGGGTCCGGCCGCCGCCGCGCCCGGCCCGGACACGGTCGCCGCCGACCCGGGCGCGGCGTCCCCCGTCGCGCCCGGACCGGGCTGCTGCGCGTCCGTGTCAGGCCCCCGTCACGGTGGTGGTCAGCCGGGACAGCGGCTCCGACAGCGCGTCGACCGCGGCGGCCAGCTCGGTGACCTGGGCGTCGGTGAGGTCGGTGTACGGCGCGAACCCGGTCTCGACGGAGCCCTGCGCGGCGAGCAGCGCCTCGAGATCGACGAACCGCTGGTCGAGGTCCGCGGCGAGGTCGGGGTCCTGCTCGGTGACGACGTCCTGGAGCACCTCGTACGCGACGCGCGCGCCGTCGACGTTGGCCTGGAAGTCCCACAGGTCGGTGTGCGACCAGATCTCCTCCTCGCCGGTGACCTTGCCCGTGGCGACCTCGTCGAGCAGGCCCTTGGCGCCGTTGGCGATCTGGAACGCCTCGAAGGTGAACCCGTCGGCGGTGACCTGGTCGACGAGCTTCTGGGTGTTCGCGACGAGGTCGTCCGCAGCGGCCGCGCGCTCCTCGGTGGTCAGCGGCACGTAGGTCTCCCCGCCGTTCGCGTCGGGCGCCGGCTGCCACAGGTCCTTCTCGATCAGGTGCCAGCCGGTCCAGGCCTGGCCGTCCTCGAGGTCGGCCTCGCGCAGGTCGAGGGCCGGGTCGAGGTCGCCGAACGACTCGGCGACCGGCTCGACGCGCTCCCAGTGCACCCGGGTCGCGGCGTACAGGTCGCGCGCCCGGTCGGCGTCGCCCGCGGCGTACGCGTCGGCGAACTCCTGGGTGCCGGCGATCAGCGAGCCGACCTGGTCCTTCACGTACGCGACGTAGGAGGCCTCGGCGGCGGCGAGCTGGTCGGCGGTGTCGCCGGTGGGCCCGACCTCCTGGCCGGAGTCGGTGACGGTGAACGCGGCGCGGATGCCGTCGCCGACCATGCCGGGCTTGCACGCCGTGTAGTAGTCGCCGGGCGCGGCCTGGACGACCAGGTCGCGGGAGATGCCGGGGCCGATGTTCTCGATCTCGGACACGATCCGCAGGCCGTCGTCGGCGAGCAGGTAGAACTCGGTGACGTCGCTGCCGTCGTTGGTCACGGAGAACGTGAGGGTGCCGCTCGGCGCGCTGTCGGCGGAGACCTCGCAGGCGTCGGCGGTCGAGCTGACGGTCAGCGCGCCGGGGGCGTCGCTGCTCGCGGCGCCGCCGGCGGGGTCGTTGGGGACGCAGGCCGCGAGCAGCGGCAGCAGGGCGACCGCGGCGGCGGCGCTCCAGGAGGTGCGGGACATCGGGGCTCCTTCTCGGGGCACGGGTCGACGAGCCGGTGCGGCGGCGGGGGCGCCGCGCGCGGTGCTCGCGGGTCAGGCGGCAGGCAGGGGGGAGGTCGTGCTCGGCGCGGGCGCGGCGGGGCGCGCGGGCGGGCGGCGGAAGGCGGTCCGCACGAAGAAGGTCATGGTCGGGATCACATAGGCGGTCCACGCGATCGCCTGGAGCCAGGTGGTGGCCGGCGTGAAGTTGAGGACGCCCTTCAGCAGGGTGCCGTACCAGCTGGTCGGCGGGACGGCGGCCGAGACGTCGAACGCGAGGTTGTGCAGGCCGGGCAGGATGCCCGCCTCCTGCAGGTCGTGGACGCCGTACGACAGCACCCCGGCGGCGACGAGCACGAGGAACGCGCCGGTCCACGCGAAGAACCGCTGCAGGTCGAGCCGCAGCGCGCCGCGGTAGAGCGCCCACGCGACGAGCACCGCGGTGCCCAGGCCCAGTGCGGCGCCGAGCAGGGGAGCGGCGGTGCCGCCGCGCGCTCCGGTGCCGGCGGTCGCCTGCGCGCTCGCCCAGAGGAACAGCGCGGTCTCCAGCCCCTCGCGGCCGACGGCTAGGCACGCCATCACGACCACGGCCCGGCGGCCGGCGGCGACGGCGTCGTCCAGCTTGTGCTGCAGGTCGCCCTTGAGGTGCCGGGCGGTGCGCGCCATCCAGAAGATCATCCAGGTCACGAGCCCGACGGCGACGATCGACAGCGAGCCGCCGATCGCCTCCTGCGCGGTGAACGACAGGCCCTGCGGCCCGAAGGTCAGCATCGCGCCGAACCCGAGCGACGCCGCCACGGCGACGCCCACCCCGGTCCACAGCGCGGGGAGCAGGTCGCGGCGCCCGGTGCGCACCAGGTAGGCGATGAGGATGCTGACGACGAGGGCGGCCTCGAGGCCCTCGCGCAGGCCGATCAGGTAGTTCGCGACCATCGGGCGGCTCCGACGCGGGTGGTGGTGGACGGCACGGGCGTGCCCGGCCCCGGGTGCCGGGAGGGCTCGGCCGGGGTTAGGCGAGCCGAACCTTACTCGCGCCGTGGGGTGCCGCGGAACACCGTCCCGGGCGGCGATCGCGCGCTCGGGCACGCGGTCGGACGTCGTCGCCTGAGCTCGGCGGCCTCGTCGCGCGCGACCAGGCGCTCGCCGGCTACACCGGCAGGCCGAGGAACCAGGCGCCGAGTCGCCGGCCGACCGCGAGGCCGAGCCACGCCCCGGCGAACATCCACGGGCCGAACGGGATCCCCGTCCGGCGGCGCGCGCGGCCCGTGAGCACGAGCCCGACGGCGTGCAGCCCGCCCAGCAGGAACGCCGCGAACCCGCCGACGACCAGCACGTCCCAGCCGAACCACCCCAGGCACAGCCCGAGCACGCCCGCGAGCTTCACGTCCCCGAGCCCCATCCCGCCCCGGTACGCCAGGGCGGCGCCGAGGTAGAACGCGAGCAGCCCCGCACCGCCGATCGCCGCCCGGCCGAGGGCGCCCCAGTCCGGCGCGCCGCCGGGGTTCCAGGACGCGAGCCCGAGCAGTGCCGCGCACACCGGGTACGCCGGCAGCACGAGCCCGTCGGGGAGCCGGTTGACGTCCAGGTCGATCAGCGTGAGCGCCACCGAGAGCGCCGCCAGGTAGAGCAGCACGGGCAGCGTCCACGCGACACCCGCGGTCGCGGCGACGCTCGCGAACAGCACCGCCGTCCCGGCCTGCACCCACGCGCACCGGCGCGCGCTCGGCGCTCGGCGGTCGCGCCTCCGCCCATGCAGCTCCAGCGAGGTCAGCACCGGGACGCCCCCCCGCGTGCGGATCCGGTGCGCACCGCCCGGGAACGTCGACGGCGGCCCGACCACCGCGCGGCCGCGGACCACCCGACGGGCGACGACGTCGAGGATCGAACCGGTCGCCAGGCCGAGGACGGCGGCCGCGAGGACGAGCGGGACGGCGGACATGAGGCTCCTCGAGGAGGGGCAGTGGGTGGCGTGCGACCAGGACCGGGCGTCGCCACGTCCTGAGCCCATGGGTACCCCACCGGAGCCGTGTGCCGAGGGCGGGGCGCCACCTACGCAAGTGCCGTGTCCGCGAGGATGCGACGGGCGCTGGGTGCCGGTCCCGAGGTCGGTGCACGACGTGCGGTTAGCCTCGACGGGCGATCGCGGGCGACAGCCGCAGCGCGGGACCGCACGTCACAGCAGCCGACGATCGGAGTGCAGCCATGGCCCCTCGACCGACGACCCACGACCGTGCCGCGACCCGTGCGGCGGACGGCTCCCCGCAGGCCACGCGCCCCGCGACGCCGGTGTCCCGACGGTGGCGCGGCCTCGCCGCCGCCGGTGCCGTCGCACTCCTTGCGGCGTGCGCCTCCGGGCCCGGCTCCGCGGGCGACGCCGAGTCGCCGACGACCGGGCCCGCGACGCAGTCGCCGACCCCGGTCCTCGCGCTCGTCGCGGGGTCGTCGGTGGTGGGCCTGCCCGACGGCCTCGCCGCGCCGCCGGTGGACGCCGTGGCCGGTGCGGCACGGACGGCGGACGACGCGCTGCTCTACGTCGTCACCTACGGGTCGGGCAGCTGCCCGGGCATCGCCGACGCCACGACGACCGACCCCGGGGACGGGACCGTCGCGGTGACCTTCCCCGAGCTCGGCGACGGGCCGTGCACGATGGACTGGGTCCCGGCGACGACGGTGGTCGCGCTGCCGGACGGCGTCGCGTCGGACGGTGAGCTCACCGCGCAGATCGGCGACCTCGGGCAGGTCACGCTGCCGGCCGGGTCGGACGAGCCCGCGTGGGTGCAGTCGGAGGGCTGAGCCCCGGGGCGGCGGGACACGCCGGGCTGCGTCCCCAGGGTGGGGCGCGGGCTGGCGGCGGGACAGGGCGGGCTCGCTAGAGTCGGTGGCTCAGCCGCGCACGACCGTCCCCGACCCGGGAGCACCACCGATGCGCGCACGCCCCGACAGCCCGCCGCCCCGCGCGGACCACGACCACCCCGACCCGCCCCGTGCCGGCGAGGGGGAGACCGACCCGCCCCCGCCCGGTGCGGCGCACGCGGGGAGGCGCCGCGCCGCCCGGGTGCTCTCCGTCCTGCTCGTGGCGGTCGTCGCGGCGGGCTGGGGCGTCCTGCGCGAGCGCGACGCGCGGGCGGCCGAGGCGCACGACCAGGCCACGGCGGCGCTCGCGGTTGCGGCCGGGCTGCTCCGCGACGCTCGGCACGAAGGCCGGTCCGCGCTCGCGGGCTCGGCCGGGCGCGTGGCCGACAACGCGGTGCGGACCGACCTCGCCGCGCTGCTCGTCGAGCTGCCCGCGACCGCGCCCGACCCCGACCTGCCGCGCGCCGCGGCGACCACGTGGGCCCTCGCGCAGTCCGAGGCCGCGACCGACCGCGCGGGTCTGATCTCCGAGGCGGCCTCGGCCGTGCGGTCGGCGCAGGACGCGTGGGAGCACGACCGTGCGCGCGACGCGCACGCCGCGGCGGTGCAGGCGCTGACGCATCTCGCGGACGAGGCCCGCGCGGCGCTGGCGGCGTCCGAGGGGCGCGTGCTCGACGACGCCGTCCGGGACGTGCTCGCGGCGGCGCTCGCGGAGGCGGACGAGGCGCTCGGCTCGCCGGTCCCCGAGGGCACCGCGGCGCTGGACGCCGCTGCCGCCACCGCGGGGGAGCGCGCCGACGCGCTCGCGGTCGCGCGGGCGGACGTCGCGGCCGCCGAGGAGGCCTGGCAGGCCGAGCAGGACCGGCTCGCGGCGGAGCGCGCCGCGGCCGCCCGGGCGCAGGCGTCGTCGTCGGCCGGGACGCGCGGGACGGCGGGCACGGCGTCCGGCGGGACGCGTCCGGCCGGCGGGTCCTCCGGCGGCTCGACGACCGGGACGGGCGGCGGCCGCTACGACGGGTGGCTGTCCCGCTGGTCGCCGGGCGACCCCGTGCCGGACGGGTGGACCGTGGTCGTCGAGACCGAGGGCGGCGGCTGGGGCGGCGACGAGTTCGGCAACGTCTGGGAGCTGGATTGACCGGCGCGCACCCGGGGAGGCGCCGCTGAGCAGAGCCTGACCCCGACGAGACGACGTACGACCCACCGCACCCAGCGGAGAGGGCCCGGTGCTGGCACACCGGACCCTCGCGCCCGCTCGACAGTTCCTCAGGAGACCTGACATGCAAGCACGGCCATCTTGGCATGCCCGCCGCGCCACCTCGGCGCTGCTCGCCGCCACCCTCGCAGCGGGGGCGGGCCTCGCCCTGCTGCTCGCCTCCGGCCCGGCACCGGCCGCCGCGGCGGTGCCGGCGACCGGCATCAGCATCACCCCGTCCGGCTACGGGCCCGTCCAGCTCGGCCCGCTCGACGGGCCGGCCGGGTCCGACGAGCACGGGTACTGCGTCCAGGCGCGGGTGACCGCGTCCGGACCCGCCGACACCGTCCGCGGCGCGACCCACGTGGACGACCCGCAGCTGGCGGCGGCCCTCGCCCGGCACCGCTGGTCGACGGACGACCTGACACAGGCGGCGCTCGGCTACGAGGTGCACCAGCGGCACCAGCGCCCCGGCTCGATGGCGGGCGGCGACGTCGACGCCGTCCGCGGCCTGCTCGCGGCCGCGACCCCGCAGGCGGTGAAGGACCGGGCCGCGCAGATCATGGCGCAGGCGGCGGCCGAGGCCGGGCCGTGGACCGGCGTCGCCGGGTCGGTCTCGGGGGAGGGCACCCGGACCGGTGAGATCCGCGGCATCCACCTGCGGTCCGCGTCGGGCCAGCCGGTCGCGGGCGTCCCGTTCACGGTCACCCTGAGCGGTCCGGCGACCCTGGACGCGACCGGCACCCGCACCTACTCCGGCACGACCACGACGGCGCCGATCACGTTGGGCTGGACCGCGACCGGCAACGGCATGGTGTCGTACCAGGTCCGGTTCCCGGACGCCTGGCGCACGACGGTCACCGTGCTCGAGCTGGCCGCGAACCGCCAGGACCAGCTCACCTACGGCAACCGGCCCGGGCACGACCCGGCGGAGGTGACGGTCCCCGGTGAGCCGTTCGAGGTGGTCCGGGACTTCCGCCCGCGCGCGACGACCACCGTCCGCGACGTCGTGGTGGGCGCCGGGGACCCGCTCGTCGACGTGGTGACGTTCGCCGCGGCGCCCGGGGACGAGTGGGCCGTGCTCGGCGGCGTCCCGGTCGCCCTCCCCGCGGACGTCACCTGGTACGGGCCGTACGACAGCCCGCAGCCGCAGGCCGAGGCGCCGCCCGCGGACGCGCCGGTCGCCGGGGTCGAGCGCGTCGTCGCCGAGGGGCCCGGCACGGTCAGCACCGCGGGCACCGTGCACGCGAGCGGCCCGGGCTTCTACACCGCGGTCGTCACGATCCGCCGGGCCGACGCGGGGCCGTTCGCCGACTACGTCCGCGAGGACTTCGCCGCTCCGTGGTTCGAGGAGGCCGAGACGGCGGTCGACCGGTTCGACCTCGTGCACGAGTCGGAGGTCCGGGAGTACAACGTCGCGCCGGGCGGCCGGGCGTTCGACCGCATCACGATCAGCGGCTACCCCGACGACCACGGCCAGTTCGGCGGGCTCGGCGGCTGGGCGCCCGACCTCGGGGAGGCGACCGTCACGGTCTACGGTCCGCTGGCGGCGGCGCCCGACGGCCCGGAGGTCCCCGAGGACGCCCCGGTGCACTGGACGGACACGCTCGCGGCGGTGGACGGCGTGTTCGAGGTCGGCTACGACGACGCGCACCCGGTGCTCGCGCCGGTGCGCGCCACCCACCCGGGCGGCGACTACTTCGTGTTCGTCTACGCGTTCGCCGGGGACGACCGGGTCGAGGCGTTCGTCAGCCCGTTCGACGACGTGCGCGAGGTGTTCTACGTGCCCGGTCCGCCCGAGGTCGTGGTGCCGCCCTCCGTCGTGACCCGGGCGCAGCCGTCCGCCGCGACCGGTGCGCCGATCCACGACGTCGCCCTGGTCACCGGTACGACCGACCCGGGCGACCACCTGGTGTTCCGGGCCTACGGCCCGCAGGACCCCGAGGCCGAGCCGGTGTGCGACGAGGACACGCTGCTGTGGACGTCCGAGGCGGTGCCGGTGCCCGGGGCCGGCCTGTACGACTCCGGCAGCGCGCCGGCCCCCGACCGGGAGGGCGCCGTCTACTGGGTCGAGACGCTGCACGCCCCGGACGGGTCCGTCCGGCACACCGGCGTCTGCGGGCTGCCCTACGAGACGACGCTCGTGACCGCGGACCTGGCGGTCCGGACGCAGGCGCGCTCCGGCGCGCCGGAGGGCTCGGCCGCGCCTGACGAGGGTGGCGACGGGCCGCAGGGTTCCGCCGCGCCCGAGGGCTCCGGCGAGTCCGACGTGGGCGGCGACGGTCCGGTCGTCGGCGACGCGCTCTGGGACGTCGTGGTCGTCAGCGGCACGGTCCCGGAGGGGGCGACCACGGTCGTCGACCTGTTCTACGCACCCGAGGGCGAGCCGCTCGACTGCGCCGAACCGGTCTGGACGTCGGCGCCGATCCCGCTGGCCGACGGCCCGGGGGAGTACGTCACGGGCCGGTACCCGACGACGGCGCCCGGCACCTACGGGTACGTGGAGCGCACCACCGCCGCGGACGGGACCGTGCTGTCGACCGGGGAGTGCGGCGACCCGGCCGAGACGTTGACCGTCGCGGCGCCCGTGCCCACGTCCGAGGCGGCGCCGGAACCGGAGCAGCCGCTCGCGGTCACGGGGGCGGACGCGGCGCTCCTCGGCGGGGCGGCGCTGCTCCTCGTCGCGGGCGCGGTGGCCGTGGCGGTGCACCGGACGCGGCTGCGGCGCGCGCTCGCCGCGACGGCAGCCGACGAGGGGTGGCCCGCGCCGTGAACCGGTGCCCGCGGCGCGCGGTCCGGCCGCGCGCCGCGGGTGCTGCCCCGCCTGTGCCGCGGGCGCTGCTCGGGCCTCGCGGCGCGGTGCTCGGCGTGTGTCGCGGCACGATGCCCAGCCGCAGGTCACCGCCCCCGACGGGGCTACGATCACCGCAGGGACCTGGAGCACCCCGGGACGCGCGGCGGCCGTCGTCGCGCCGCCCGGACCTCGCCCTCGACGACCAGGAGGGGTGAGCGGATGACCCGGGGCCGGCTGCGCGTGCTGCTCGGGGCGGCGCCCGGCGTGGGCAAGACCTACGCCATGCTCGAGGCGGGCCGCGACCTGCGCGCCGACGGACGCGACGTGGTCGTCGCCGTCGTCGAGACCCATGGCCGCGCCGCCACGGCCGCGCTGGTCGAGGGCCTCGAGGTCGTGCCGCGCGCCCGCGTCGAGCACCGCGGCATCGCGCTGACCGAGCTCGACCTCGACGCGGTGCTCGCCCGCCGCCCGCAGGTCGCCCTCGTGGACGAGTACGCGCACACGAACGCCCCCGGCTCCCGGAACGACAAGCGCTGGCAGGACGTCGCGGAGCTCCTCGACGCCGGCATCGACGTGCTGACCACGGTGAACATCCAGCACATCGCCTCGCTCAACGACGTCGTCCGCACCATCACCGGCGTCCCCCAGCGGGAGACCGTCCCCGACGCGGTCCTCCGGGCGGCCGACCAGATCGAGCTCGTCGACCTGGCGCCGCAGTCCCTGCGCGACCGCCTCGCCGAGGGCAACGTCTACCCGGCGGAGCGCGTCGACGCGGCGCTGTCGAACTACTTCCGGCTCGGCAACCTCACGGCGCTGCGCGAGCTCGCGCTGCTGTGGCTCGCCGACGAGGTCGACTCCGCGCTGCGCTCCTACCGCGCCGAGCACGCGATCGAGGCGCCGTGGGAGGCGCGCGAGCGCGTCGTCGTCGCCCTGACCGGCGGGCCCGAGGGAGAGACGCTGCTGCGCCGCGGCGCCCGGATCGCGGCGCGGTCGGCCGGCGGGGAGCTGCTGGCCGTGCACGTCAGCGCCCAGACCGGCCTGCGGGACACCGACCCCGGGGCGCTCGCGGCCCAGGCGGCGCTCGCCGAGCAGCTCGGCGGCACCTACCACCAGGTGGTGGGGGAGGACGTGCCGACCGCGCTGGTCGAGTTCGCCCGCGCGCAGGACGCGACGCAGCTGGTCATCGGGCTGAGCCGGCGCGGCTGGCTGAAGGCTGCGCTCACAGGCCCGGGCATCGGCGCCACGGTGATCCGGCAGGCCGGGCCCATCGACGTGCACATCGTCAACCACGCGGCGGCGGCCGGCGCGCGGCTGCCGCTGCCCCGGGTGACGGGCGCCCTGACAGTGCGGCGGCGGCTGCTCGGGTTCGCGCTGTGCGTGCTGCTGGGCCCGCTCCTCACCTGGTGGCTGGTCACCGCCAAGAGCGTCGACTCGCTCGCCAGCGACGTGCTGGCGTACCAGCTGCTGGTCGTGGTGATCGCCCTGGTCGGCGGCCTGTGGCCCGCTCTGCTGACCGCCCTGCTGTCCGGGCTGACGCTGAACTACCTGTTCGTCGCGCCCACCCACACCATCACCGTCAGCGAGCCCGTGCACGCCCTCGCCCTGGCCCTGTACGTGGTCAACGGCGCGCTGGTCGCCGCGGTGGTCGACCTCGCCGCGCGCCGCACCCGCGCTGCCCACCGCGCCCGGGCGGAGTCCGAGCTGCTCGCCACGGTGGCCGGCGGGGTGCTGCGGGGCCAGGACGCACTCGGCGCCCTGATCGAGCGCGCGCGCGAGGCCTTCGGCCTGGCGGGGGTGCGGCTGCGCGCCGACGACGAGGTGCTCGCGGAGTCGGGCACGGTCCGGCCGGGCTCGCCGCACGTCCCGGTCGACGAGCACACGGTGCTGGACCTCGACCGCGGCGACGGCGTCCCGCGCGGCGTCGACTCCGACGTGCCGGACGTCGACGGCGCCGACAACCGCCTGCTCGGTGTCGTCGTCGCCCAGGTCGCCGCCGCCCTCGACCACCAGCGGCTGAGCCGCACCGCCGACGCGATCGGCCCCCTCCGGGAGACCGACCAGGTGCGCAGCGCGCTGCTCTCCGCGGTCAGCCACGACCTGCGCCGCCCGCTCACGGCCGCCACCACCGCCGTCGGCAGCCTGCGGTCCAGCGACGTCGACTGGTCGCCCGCCGACCGCGAGGAGCTCCTCGCGACCGCGGACGAGAGCCTGGCGACCTTGACCGGCCTGGTCACCGACCTGCTGGACGTCAGCCGGCTGCAGGCGGGCGTGCTCGGCGTCTCGGTCCGCCCGACCGACGTCGACGACGTCATCCTGCCGGCGCTCGACGAGCTGGCCCTCGGGCCCGACGAGGTGCACCTGGAGCTCGACCCCGCCCTGCCGCCGGTGCAGGCCGACCCCGCGCTGCTGCGCCGGGTGATCGTCAACGTGCTCGCCAACGCCGTGCACGCGAGCGCCGCGGGCGTGCCGGTGCGGGTGCAGACCAGCGCGTTCGCCGACCGGGTCGAGATCCGCGTCGTCGACCACGGGCCCGGCGTGCCCGCGGACCGGCGGGCGGACCTGTTCGTGCCGTTCCAGCGGCTCGGCGACACCGACAACGCGACCGGCCTCGGCCTCGGTCTGGCGCTCTCGCGCGGGTTCGCCGAGGGGATGGGCGGCACGCTCGGGCCGGAGGACACGCCCGGTGGCGGGCTGACCATGGTGATCGCGCTGCGCCAGGCCGGCGCCGCGCCCGACCCGGGGGAGCGTGCGGCGTGAAGATCCTCATCGCGGACGACGACCCGCAGATCCTGCGGGCCCTGCGCATCACGCTGCGGGCCCGCGGCTACGAGATCCTCGTCGCCACCGACGGGGTGTCGGCGCTGAACCAGGCCATCGAGCACAAGCCCGACCTCTACCTCATCGACCTCGGCATGCCGCACCTCGACGGCGTCGAGGTCATCCAGGGGCTCCGCGGCTGGACGACGGCGCCGGTCCTCGTGCTGTCCGGGCGCACGGGCTCGGCCGACAAGGTCGAGGCGCTGGACGCGGGCGCCGACGACTACGTGACCAAGCCGTTCGGGGTCGACGAGCTGCTGGCCCGGATCCGCGCCCTCACCCGCCGCGCCTCGGGCGGCCCCGACGCCGAGCCGCTGGTCCGCATCGGCGACGTCACCGTCGACCTCACCGCGACCACCGTGACCCGGGACGGCACGCCGCCCGAGCCGGTGCGGCTCACCCCGACCGAGTGGCGGATCCTCGAGGTGCTCGTGCGCAACGCCGGCCGCCTGGTCACCCGGCAGACCTTGCTCTCCGACATCTGGGGCTCCGAGCACATCACCGACACCGGCTACCTGCGCCTGTACCTGTCGCAGCTGCGCAAGAAGCTCGAGCCGGACCCGGCCGCGCCGCGGTACCTCCTGACGGAGCCGGGCATGGGCTACCGCTTCGACCCGACGGGCGGCAGCGGCCCGTCGGAGACCGGCGCGGCGGTCTGACCCTCGGGCCGTGCCGCCGCGCCGCCCGTCGGGTTGCCCATCCCGATCGATCGCCCTGGTCCCCACCCGATCCTCGCCCAGTACCCCGAACGATCCGGTGTCGGGAAGACTTCTCGCTGGGGATCAGGAGCGAGCGGCCCCGGCCGCGAGCGCGACGGGCGTGGCTGGGGTGGTTCGGGCGTCCGCGACGGCCGGCGAGTCCGCCCGCCCGGGTGAACCTGCGCATCGTGGGGCTGACCCCGGTGGCGCCCGCGGGGCAGCGCTGGTAGTCGCGGAGCGGTCGACACCCGTCCGCGATGTGAACGCGCACACCGCTGACCTGCGGTTCTGTCCGCTCTCGGGTGGTACTTGCCGATCTGTCCGATTTCTGTATAGTTCTTCCCGTTGAGCGACAACGGCAAACCCGCTGCAAGGCGGGGACGCAAAGCCACGGGTCCCATGGGGACAGCCGGGCTACCGAACCGACTAGGAGTCACCATGACGTACCCCCTCGAGGCCCAGATCCCGACCCAGGCCTCCGCCTCGCTGCTCACCCCGGGTGAGGTCGCGGTCATGTTCCGGGTCGACCCGAAGACGGTCACCCGCTGGGCCCAGGCCGGCAAGCTCTCCGCCGTCCGCACCCTCGGCGGCCACCGCCGGTTCCTCGAGTCCGAGGTCATGGAGCTGCTCGGCGGCGTGCCGCAGCAGGCCGGCCGCCTCTGAGGCGCAGCACCACGCAGCATCGCGAACGGGCCCCCGAGCACACGCTCGGGGGCCCGTTCCGCGTTCCGGGGTATCGCGTGCCCCGGCCCGGACCTCAGCCCGGCAGCGGGTCGAGCACCGTCGCCAGGACCGCGCGGCGGACGTCCGCCACCGGCCGGTCGGGCTGGAACGCCAGCCACTCCAGCCCGGCGACGAGCGTCGCCCCGAACATCGCCGCGGCGGTGAGCGAGGGGTCCCGGTGCGGCCAGGACGCCTCGACGACCTCGGCGAACACGGCGAACGACTCGTCGCGCACCTGCCGGATCGAGTCCTGCCAGTCGCGCCCGGTGCGGAACACCTCCGCCACGAGCACCTTGGCGAAGTCGGGGTGCCCCTGGATCTGCGCGAGCAGCTCGTGCACCAGGGCGCCGACCGCGTCCCGGCCCTCGCGCCCCTCGGCGGCCCCGCGCAGGGCGGTGGTCAGCGCCTGCTGGCCCTCGGTGAGCACGGTCTCGAACAGCGCGCCCTTGGACCCGAAGTTGTAGTAGACGCTGCCCTTGGCGACGCCGGCCCGGTCGGCGATGTCGTCGACCGAGGTGGCGGAGAACCCGCGGTCCGCGATCAGCGCGACGGTCGCCGTGATGATCGCCCGGCGGGTGTCGCGCCGGCCGGGGCCGGGGGAGTCGACGGCCCCGGAGGGCGCGGGGACGGCGTCGGCGGCGGCTGGCATGGGACCCAGCCTCTCAGATCGACAGGGCGGGGTGCAGACGGGACAGCGTCCACGTGCGCTGCCGCGCCGCCCGCCACGAGGTGATCGCGAGCGAGCCGAGAAGGAACGCCGCCAGCGCCGCGACGGAGGTGCACAGCCGCGCGTCCGTGCCGCCGGTGGTGAGCTCGCGCAGGCCGGTGACGGCGTAGGTCATCGGCAGCGCGGGGTGCAGTGCCCGGAAGAACGCGGGCGTCGTCTCGACCGGGTAGGTGCCGGAGGCGGCCGTGAGCTGCAGCATGAGCAGCGCGATGATCGCGACCTTGCCCGCGGCGGCGCCGAGCACGGCGATCAGCATCTGCTGCACGGCCAGGAACGCGCCCGCGACCAGCACCGTGAACGCGGCGGTGCCGAGCGCCGTCGACCAGCCGAGGCCGAGCCCGAAGTGCACGACGGTCAGCAGGATCACGACCTGGCCGACGCCGATCGCCAGCGCGGGCAGGTAGCCGGCGAGCGCGATCCGCCACCCGCGGGCCGGGGTCGCGAGGCCGCGCGGGGGCAGCGGGCGGAGCAGCAGCCACGTGATCAGCCCGCCGACGAACAGCGCGAGCGGCACGAAGAACGGCGCGAATCCCTCGCCGTAGCCGTCGGCCGCGGCGACGTCGGTGCTCGACAGCCCGACGGGGGTGCTGAGGGCGCTCGCCCGGTCGGACCGGGTGGCATCGGAGTCGTCCGGGATC
Organism: Cellulomonas sp. GbtcB1; assembly: GCF_019091725.1. Classification (NCBI taxonomy): domain Bacteria; kingdom Bacillati; phylum Actinomycetota; class Actinomycetes; order Micrococcales; family Cellulomonadaceae; genus Cellulomonas; species Cellulomonas sp. GbtcB1. The sequence continues at coordinate 86,099 of NZ_JAGXJG010000002.1, forward strand.
TGCGCGGCGCCGTCTGCCAGCTTGTCGGCGAGCTCCTGGGTGCCGTCGCCGAGCTGGTCGGAGCCGTCGGCGACCTGGGTCGCGCCCGAGGCGAGGGTGCCGGTGCCGGACGCGAGGTCGGCGGCGCCGGAGGCGAGCGTGTGCGCGCCGGAGTCGAGGTCGGACGCGCCGGCGGCGAGGGTGCCCGCGCCGCCCGCGAGGTCGGACGCGCCGGACGCGACCTGTGCCGTGCCCGAGGCCAGGGTCGCGGCGCCGGACGCGAGCTCCGCCGACGACGAGGACAGCGTGCCGAGGCCGGACGACAGGGCGGTGGAGCCGTCCCGGAGGTCGTGGGCGCCGGTCACGAGCGCCTGGAGGTCGGCCGCGGCCTTCGTCTGGCCGTCGGCGGTCGTGGGCAGGCCGAGGTCGGCGAGGGTCGTCTGCATCGCCTGGAGCTGGGCCTGGATCCGCTGCGCCGCGTCGGTGTCGCCCGCGGCGGCCTGCTCCTGTGCGAGCGCGGTCAGGTTCGTGGCGACGGACCCGAGCCCCGTGCTCGCGCCGGACAGGCGGCCGAGGGTCGTGGCCGCCTTGTCGACCCCGTCGCTCAGCTGCTGCGCGCCCGCCGCCAGCAGCTCCGACTTCGTCGCCGCGTCGGACGCGCCCGCGGCCAGCTGCTGGGCGCCGTCCGCCAGGTCCGCCGCTCCGGAGGCCGCGGTGCCCGCGCCCGACGAGAGCGTGCCGGCGCCGTTCGCCAGCGTCGCCGCCCCCGAGTCCAGCCGGCCCGCGCCGCTCGCGAGATCCGCGGCGCCCGACGACAGCCGGGCCGCGCCGTCGGCGGCCGAGGTGGCCCCGTCGGCGACCTGGTGCGCGCCGGCCGACAGGTCGCCGCTCGCGGCGGTCAGCGTCAGGGCGCCGTCGGACGCCTGGGCGAAGCCGTCGCGCGCCGAGCCGAGCCCGACGAGCACCTGGTCCGCGGCCTGCTCGCCGATGGTGGCGGACACCGCGGCGCGGATCTGCGTCATCGCGCTGCGGCCCAGGGTCGAGGCCAGGTAGGAGTTGGCGTCGTTGTAGGTGACGTCGATCTCCGCGGACGTCGGGGCGTCGCCGCCGATCGACGCGATGTCGGTCGAGAAGTCCCCGGGCAGCGTCACCGCGAAGTAGTAGGTGCCGTCGGTGACGCCCGCGGCGGCCTGGTCGGCGTCGACCTGCCGCCAGTCGAGGGCGTCGGAGTCGAGCAGCTCGTCCACGACGTCGTCGCCGGCGCGCAGCGGCTCGCCGTCCCGGGTCGCGCCCTCGTCGGCGTTCACCAGGGCGACCGGCAGCCGGTCGAGGTTGCCGGTCGGGTCCCAGTAGGCCCAGAGGTAGAGCGCGCCGTAGAGCAGCGGGATGGCGAGCATCGCCACGACGGCGAGCTTCGGCAGCACGCCGCGGCGGAACCGGCGCAGCTCGGTGCCGGTCGACAGGGAGGAGAGCATTCGGGGGTCCTCGGGAAGGAGAAGCGGGAGGGTTCAGGCGGCGGGCACGGCGTGCGGGCCGGTGGCGAGGTTCACGACCTCGGGGGCGGCCCACCAGCGCATCCGGGCGACCTCGTCCAGCGAGGCGACCGACGCGATCACGGTGGTGCCGGCGGCGGCGAGCGCCTCGAGCCGGGTCCAGACCGTCTGCCGGCGGCCGGAGTCGTGCACCTGGTCGACGTCGTCGACGACGAGCAGGTCGGGCTCCTGGGCCAGGGCGAGGGTGACCCGCAGCAGCATCGCGTCGACCTCGTCCAGGTCCCAGATCACGGTCTGCACGCGGGGGAGCGGGCGCTCGCCGAACACCGGCCCGGCCAGGTCGGCGAACCGCTCCTGGGAGACGCGACCCGTCCAGCGGTACCAGGGCGACAGCCAGGCGAGCCGCTCGCGCACGACGTCGCCGACCGTCACGGAGTCGTCGAGCTCGTCGACCCCGGCGAAGCCGGCCACGGCGGCGCGGCGCTGCACGACGGACCGGCGGCGGGGCAGGTCCTCGCCGAGCACGGTGAGCTCGGAGCCGCGGTCGGGGACCATCCGGCCGGCGAGCGTGAGCAGCAGGCTGGACCGGCCGGCGCCCTGCGGGCCCTGGACGACGGTGAGCGCGCCGGTCGGCAGGTCGAGGTCGACCGGGCCGTAGACCGGGCCGCGGGTGCCGGTGAGCACGAGGCCGCGGGCGCGGACGGCGGGCTGGGGCGGCGTGGGCGCGACCTCGGGGTCCTGCGCGTCGGCGTCGGTGTAGGCGTCGGGCCCGTTGCCGGCCTGCTGCTCGGCGTGCGGGTGCGCGGACTCGTGCAGGTCGGCGTCCGGCCGCGCGACCTCCGGCCGCTCGGCGTCGGTGGTCGCCACGTGCGGGTGCGCGACGCGCTGCTGCTCGGCCTCGCGGGTCGGGGTGGGCTCCGAAGACACTGTCGCCTCTGATCGTTTCGCACTGACTGGTCAGTACAAAGATAGGACGACAGTCGCGCGGCGTCACGCCGGGACGGCGTCTCGCGCGTCACACCGCACCCGGCAGGGGCGGTGGAGGGCGGCGACGGGCCGGCGGCGGGCCGGTGGCGGGCCGGCGACGGCCCTGGGGCGCCCCGACCGGTGCCCGACGGCCATGTCCGATCGCCGCTGGACTCCGCCCCCTCCCAGGGGTGGGATGGGTCCATGACCAGCACCTCGCACCCCGCCGCGCCCGACCTCGACGCCCGGGCCCGCCGGCTGCACGCGCTGCACGACCCGGCCGCGCCGCTCGCGCTCGCCAACGCGTGGGACGTCGCCAGCGCCCGGGTGGTGGAGGCGGCGGGCGCCCCGGCGGTCGCCACGACGAGCGCCGGCGTCGCGTGGTCGCTCGGCCTGCCGGACGGGGACCGGCTCGACCGCGACGCCCTGCTGGCCGTCGTCGCCCGGATCGCCGATGCGGTCGCGGTGCCCGTGACGGTGGACGCGGAGGGCGGGTTCGCCACCGAGGCGGCCGACGTCGCGACGACCGTCGCCGGGCTGCTCGACGCCGGTGCGGTCGGCATGAACATCGAGGACGGCGGGCGCGCGCCGGAGGGGCTCGCCGCCCGCGTCGAGGCGGCCCGCGCGGCCGCGGACCGGGCCGGTGTCGCGCTGTTCGTCAATGCGCGCACGGACGTGTTCCTGCGGGGGCTCGGGGCTCCGGAGGACCGCGTCGCGGAGGCCGTGGCCCGGGCCCGGCGGTACGTCGAGGCGGGCGCGGACGGGATCTTCGTGCCCGGGGTCGCCGACCCCGCGACGATCGCCGAGCTCGCCGCCGCGATCCCGGTGCCGCTCAACGTCATGGCGGTGCCGGGCCTGCCGCCGGTCGCGGAGCTGGGTCGGCTCGGGGTCGCCCGGGTGAGCCTCGGGTCGTCCGTCGCCGAGGCGGCCTACGCGGTCGCGCGCCGGGCCGCCGTCGAGCTCGCGGGGCCGGGCACGTACGGCGTGCTCGCGGACGGCGTCGACTACCGCGAGCTCGACGCGCTGGTCGCCGCCGGCGCGGGCCCGGCGTCGTCGGGCGGGCCGTCGCCGGACGGGGCGTCGTCGGCCGGGGCGGACCGGCCGCGACCGAGGCCGCGCACGCGCGCTGGGCCCCGGGCGACCCCGGCTTCGAGGAGCGGTACCGGGCGATCGACGCGCGGGACACCCGGTTCGACGGGCAGTTCGTGACCGCGGTGTCGTCGACGGGCATCTACTGCCGCCCGTCCTGCCCCGCCCGCACCCCGCGGCGGGAGCACGTGACCTTCTACCGGACGTCCGCCGCGGCGCACGAGGCCGGCTACCGCGCCTGCAAGCGCTGCCTCCCCGAGGCCACGCCCGGCACGCCGGAGTGGGACCTGCGCCGCGACGCGGTGGGTCGCGCCATGCGGCTGATCGGCGACGGCCTGCTCGACCGCGGCGGGGTGGACGCGCTGGCCGCCGAGCTCGGGTACACCGCGCGGCACGTGCACCGGATGCTGGTCGCCGAGCTCGGGGCCGGGCCGCAGGCGCTCGCGCGGGCACGGCGCGCGCAGACCGCGCGGGCGCTGCTGGTCGGGACCGCGCTGCCGGTGACCGACGTCGCCTTCGCAGCGGGGTTCGGCTCCGTCCGGCAGTTCAACGACACCATCCGCGAGGTGTTCGCGGTGCAGCCGACCGAGCTCCGCGCGCGGGCACGGCGGGCGGAGGGCGCGGTGCCGTCCGCGGGTGCGGCGAGGGCGAGGGCCGGGGGCGCGGGGCGGTCGGGGACCGCGGGCACCGCCGGGTCGTCGGGTGGGCCCGGCCGCGCACCGGGGGAGCAGGCCGGTGCGTCGGGCGCGTCCGCCCGCGCGCTCGGGGTCGCCCCGCAGGTGCGGCTGGACCTGGCGCTGCCGGTCCGGCAGCCGTACGACGCGCGCGGGGTCCTCGGCTTCCTCGCGGTGCGCGCCGTCGACGGCGTCGAGGTGGCGGACCTGCCCGACGACGGCCCGCTGCGGTACGCCCGCACCCTGGCGCTGCCGCACGGCCCCGGCGCGGTCGAGGTCGTGGCGACGCCCGACCGACGCGGCGGGTGGCGGCTGTCCGCGCGGCTGGAGCTCGCCTCGCTGGCCGACGTCGGGACGGCGGTGTCGCGGGTGCGCCGGCTGCTCGACCTGGACGCGGACCCGACGGCCGTCGACGCCGCCCTGGCGGTCGACCCGGTGCTCGCCCCGCTGGTCGCCGCGACGCCAGGGATCCGGGTGCTGGGCACCGTCGACCCCGCCGAGCTCGTCGTCCGCGCGATCGTCGGGCAGCAGATCTCGGTCGCCGCCGCGCGGGGCCACCTGGGGCGGCTCGCCGCCGTCGCGGGCGCCCCGTACGCGTCGGCGATCCCCGGGCTGGAGCGGCTGTTCCCGACGTCGAAGGAGGTGCTCGCGGCCGTCCCCGCGCCGGTCCCGGGCGCCGACCCCGACCCGGACCGGCCGCTCCGGCTCCCCGCGCGCCAGGTGGCCGCGGTGCGCGCGGCGGCGGAGGCGCTGGTCGACGGGTCGCTGCCCGCGCACGTCGGCGCCGACCCGGTGACGCTGCGGGAGCGGCTGGTCGCGCTGCCGGGCGTCGGCCCGTGGACCGCGGCGTACGTCGCGATGCGGGTGCTCGGGGACCCGGACGCGTGGCTCGCCGGCGACGTGGCGCTCGTGGCGGGCGCGACGGCGGCGGGCGCGCTCGACGCCGGCCTGCCGAAGCCGGCGGCGCACCGGACCCTGGCGGCGCGCGCCGCGGCGTGGTCGCCCTGGCGCTCGTACGCCGCGATGCACCTCTGGCGGGCCGCCGCGGCGCGCTGACCAGGCCGACTCCGTGCCGCGCGCCCGGTCTGCGCCCCGCGCCCCGCCGACCTACGCTTTCCGGCCTCGCCCACGCCGCTCGGCGCGGGCCGCGCCGGAAACCGTAGGGAGAGCGGGCGGGCCTGGCTGACGCCGCGCCCGGCAGGTCGCCGCACCTCGCTGACCAGGCCGCCTCCGTGCCGCGCGCCCGGTCCGCGGATGCCGGTCGTGGCATGGAAGAATCGCGGGCATGGCGATGAGAGAGATCCGCGTGGTGGGCGACCCGGTGCTGCGCACCCCGTGCGAGCCGGTGACCACGATCGACGCCCGCGTGAAGGGCCTGGTCGAGGACCTGCTCGAGACGGTCGACCACGAGGGCCGCGCGGGCCTGGCCGCGAACCAGATCGGCGTCGGCCTGCGGGCGTTCTCCTGGAACATCGACGACGAGCTCGGCTACGTGCTGAACCCCACCATCGTCGAGCTGTCCGAGGACTACCAGGACGGCGACGAGGGCTGCCTGTCGGTGCCCGACCTGTGGTTCCCGACCAAGCGCGCCTGGTACGCGCGGGTGGTCGGCACGGACCTGGACGGCAAGGAGGTCGTCGTCGAGGGCGTCGAGCTCATGGCCCGCTGCCTGCAGCACGAGGTCGACCACCTGGACGGCCACCTCTACATCGACCGGCTGGACCGGTCCGTGCGCAAGAAGGCGATGCGGGCCATCCGCGAGACCCTCTGACGGGTCGTCGTGGCGTCCGGAACCCGGATGATCCGGACATCGAGCAGGTGATGAGGGCCGGAGCGCTGGTGCGCACCGGCCCTCATCAGGCATGCTGTCCCCAGCACGCCGCGCGTGCAGGCTGTGGAGTCACGTGTCCGGTTGGGACGAGGTCGTTGGGGAAGGCGAACCTCGAGCCGATCCGGGAGGGATGACATGGCAGGTGCGATCACCCGCGGTGTTCTTTTCGTGCACTCCGCGCCGCGCGCGCTCTGCCCGCACCTCGAGTGGGCGGCGGGCAACGTGCTGGGCATCCGTCTGTCCATGGACTGGACGGAGCAGCCCGCCGCACCGGGGATGTTCCGTGCCGAGCACTCGTGGCAGGGGACCTCCGGCACTGGCGCGCGCCTCGCGTCGGCCCTGCGCGGCTGGACCCACCTGCGCTACGAGGTCACCGAGGACACGAGCCACGGCAGCGACGGCGCCCGGTGGAGCCACACGCCCGAGCTCGGGATCTTCCACGCCCAGACCGACGTGCACGGCAACGTCGTCGTCCCCGAGGACCGCATCCGCGCGGCGCTCGAGCTGGCCGACGCGCGCGCCGTCCGCGAGGAGCTGGCGCTCGCGCTGGGGCAGGCGTGGGACGACGAGCTCGAGCCGTTCCGGTACGCGGGCGCGGGCGCGCCCGTGCGCTGGCTGCACCGCGTAGGCTGAGCGCCCCCGCGGTCAGCGGTAGAAGCGGGCCGCGCGGTCGTACAGGTCCAGGACCTCGTCGCGGCGGGCCGCCGTCGGGAACCGGGCCGGCTCGGCGTGGGCGGCGGCCGTGAGGTCCGCGACCCAGCGGGCGAAGAACGCGCGGTGCTCCGCGGCGTCCGGGCCCGGCCCGTCGATGTGGACGGGGCTCGTGTGGGCGAGCCGGATCGTCCGGGGGTCGGGCTGCCGGGCGCGCGCCGCGACCCAGCCGGCGCCGCGCAGGTCGAGCACGGCGTCGAGCACCGGCCCGTCGGAGGCGGCGACGACCCGCCCGTCGACGACGAGCTCCACCCGCACGGGCCCGGGCACCGACCCGACGGTCGAGCCGCGCGCCGACGACCCTGCCGGTCCGCCTGCCGACGTCCCCGCCCCACCCGGAGCCGTGCGCGCCACCGCCCGCACCCGGTGCCGCCCGGCCGGCACCGACGCGCCCGGGCCGACGTCCCCGACGTCCAGCGCGAGCAACGGCCCGTTCGTCACCACCGACCGCCCGGCGCGCAGCCCGGCGTAGAACCCGTCGACGGTCAGCGGCCCCGGCGCCTGGACGTAGACCCGGTCGTACCCGGGCGGCGCGGGCAGCACCCCCGACGCCGACCCGGCCGACGCCGGCAGCCGCAGCCCCAGCCCGAGGTACCGGTACCAGAGCCCGAGCTGGTACCGGGCCGCGCCCTCCGGCCCGGGGTGCGCGGCGCGGTCACGCGGCCGGCCCCACGCCTCGTTCGCCAGCATCCCGCCGGGCACGAAGTGGTTGTTCAGCACGCCGACCGCGTCCGGCGCGCCGGTCGCCACCAGCACCGGGGCGTCCCACCAGGTCAGCTTCTCCGCGTCGACGAACGCGCCGGCGGCCCGCGCGGCGTCCACCAGGGTGCGCGCGGGCGGCGACCACCAGTCGTCGGCGCCGGTGCCGGGCAGGTCGGGCACGTCGACGCCGTGCAGCAGCACCGCGCCGCCGCCGCGCTCGTCCTCGGTCACGGGCGCGACCGCGTGCCGGTCGCCGTCGACGGTCAGCGCGGCTCGCGGCGCACCGCCGGCCCCATCCCGGGGCGCCACGGCCCCGCCCGCGGCGCCGCCGCCGCCGCAGACGTCCGCCGCGCCCGGCCTGCCCGCCTGCCCCGTCCCGCGCTCGGAGGGCGCCTGCTCGTTCCACCGCGTGACGAACGCCCCGAGGTGCAGGTCCTCCGCCCGCAGCACGGCCGCGGCGTCCGTGAGCGGCCGGTGCACGTGCAGGTCGCCCGACCACCACCCCTCCGCGGCCAGGTCGGCCCGCCGCCCGGGCGCGCAGACGACGCGCGCCCCGGCCGTCCCGACGTCGACGACCCGCTCGACGCGCCGGTGCTCCGGCCCGCGCTCGACGACCACGCGGCAGGTCCCGCGCGGCACGGGAACCTCGGCGGCCCCGTCGACGAGGAAGTGCGCGGTGTACCCGGGCTCGATCGCGGAGCCGTCCGTCGGGTCGAGGTCCATCCCGAGCACGCCCGGGCGGTCGCTCGCGGTCCGGTCCCGGACGGCGTCCTCGGGCGCGTGCCACGCCCCGTCCGGCCCGCGCACGGTGACCCGCGCGGGCCCGCCGGTCTCGATGGTCAGCGTCGGCACGCGTGGACCGTAGCGAGCGCCCCGGGGCGTCCCGCAACATCGCCGTGACCAGAAGTTCACCGGATGATGAGCGGGTGCAGCGCTCGTTCCCAGGCCGTTCCCAGGATGCGTGCCTAGCGTCGTCTGTCACACCCAATGTGATCGGATTCAACCAAGGGGTCCCGGGGGCCGGGACCAGGGGAGGACGACCCATGGCGCACACCACCCGACGCCGCACGCTCGGCCTGATGTCCGGCCTGTCCGTCCTCGTGGCGCTGGCCGCCTGCAGCAACGCGGACGCGGCCACGGAGGACGGCGCGCAGTCGTCCGGCAGCACCCAGTCCGACGCCGGCTCCGGCAGCACCGCCGACGGGACGGCCGGCGCCGGCACCGACGGCACCGCCGGCTCGTCGTCCGGCGGGTTCGCCGACGGCAGCTACACGGCCGAGGGCTCGTACTCGACGCCGGGCGGCGAGGAGTCGATCTCGGTCGACCTGACCGTCGCCGACGGCGTCGTGACCGACGTGACCGTGACCCCGGAGGCGAGCGGCGGCAACGCGGCGCGGTTCCAGGACGAGTTCGCCTCCGGCATCTCCGACGAGGTCGTGGGCCAGGAGCTCGCCGGGCTGTCGGTCGACAAGGTGTCCGGCTCGTCGCTGACCGGCGACGGGTTCAACGCGGCGCTCGACCAGATCCGGGCCGATGCCGCGGCCTGAGGCCACCGCGGCCTTCGACGCCATCGGCACCCGCTGGACGATCGACAGCGCGGAGCCGCTGCCGGACCCCGTCCTGCGCGCCGTGCGGGAGCGGATCGACCGGTTCGACCGGGACTGGTCCCGGTTCCGGGACGACTCCTGGGTGGCGGAGGTCGCCCGCGGCGGTCCCGGCGCGTACCGGCTGCCCGACGACGCCGGGCCGCTGCTGGACGCCTACGACGCCGCGGCGCGGGCCACGGACGGCGCGGTCAGCCCGCTGGTCGGGCGCGCGCTGGAGGGGCTCGGCTACGACGCGGCGTACACGCTGCGCCCGCGCCGGGACGCCGAGGGCGCCCTGCTCACGGCCCCGGCCCCCGACTGGCGGGTCGCGGCCCGGCGGGACGGCGCGACGCTGACGCTGGACGAGCCCGCGCTCATCGACGTCGGCGCGGGCGGCAAGGGCTACCTGGTCGACCTGGTGTCGGGCGTGCTCGCGGCCCACGGGGTCGAGGAGCACGTGGTGGACGCGGGCGGGGACCTGCGCGTCGCCGGCCTCGGTGCCGCGACCGGCCCCCTGACGGTCGCGCTCGAGGATCCCCGGGACACCGGCCGCGCCGTCGGCGTGCTCCGGCTGTCCGAGGGCGCCCTGTGCGGGTCGGCGACCAACCGGCGCGCCTGGGGCGAGGGCCTGCACCACGTCGTCGACGCCCGGACCGGCGCGCCCACCGCGGACGTGCTGGCCACCTGGGCGGTCGGCGGCTCGGCCCTGACCGCCGACGTCGCCGCGACCGCCCTGTTCTTCGCCGACCCGGACCTGGTCGCGTCCCGGTTCGGCGTCCGCTACGTGGTGCTGCGCGCCGACGGGAGCCTGCGCTGGTCCCTCGGCCTGGACGGGGAGGTGTTCGCGTGACCGCGTTCGCGTGGCTGGACGAGCGGCTGGGCCGCGTCACGATGTACCGGCTGCTGACGCTGGGGCTGTCCGCCCTGGCGGTCGTGGCGCTGGTGCTGGCGGCGACGGACGTCATCTTCCTCGACCCGGGGGCGATGGTGGGGAGCGCGGCGGTCGCCGTGGCCGCGTCGGTGGCGAGCGCGTGGGGCGCCGCGCTGGCGTTCCGCACCCGCCCGCACACCGAGTCGGCGATCATCACCGGCCTGATCCTGTTCTTCCTGTTCTGGCCGACCCTCGACGCCCGGTACCTCGGCACGCTGGCGCTGGCCGCCCTGCTGGCGAACGCGTCGAAGTACGTCCTGGCGTGGCGCGGCCGACACGTGTTCAACCCCGCGGCCATCGGGGCGCTGCTGGTCGGGCTGACGGGTTGGGATGCGACGACCTGGTGGGTGGCGGACCGCTGGCTGCTCGTGCCGGTGGCGCTGCTGACGATTGTGATCGTGGTCCGGACCCGGCGCTACGCGCTCGTCGGCACGTTCGTGGTCGTGGCGGTGCTGGCGGTCGCGGTGCGGCTGGTCGCCGAGGGCTCCACGCCCTGGTCCGCGGTGTCGACCGCCCTGGTGTCGTACCCGATCCTGTTCCTCGGCGGCGTCATGCTGACCGAGCCGCTGACCCTGCCGCCGCGCCGGTGGCAGCAGCTGGTCGAGGCGGTCGTCGTCGGTGCCCTGATGGCCGTGTCGTACCACGTCGGCCCGCTGTACAGCACGCCCGAGGCGGCGCTCGTCGTGGGCAACCTCATCGGGTTCGCCTGGGGGCAGCGCGGGGCCGTGCGGCTCACGCTGACCCGGTCGACCCGGCTCACCCCGCGCACCGTCGAGCTCGCGTTCCGCGCCGACCGCCCCGTGCGGTTCCGGCCCGGCCAGTACGTCGAGCTGACCGTCCCGCACGCCCGCCCCGACAGCCGCGGGACCCGGCGCGTGTTCAGCGTGTCCTCGGCGCCGTCCGCGGACGAGCTCACCGTGGCGCTGACCGTCCCCGAGAAGGCGAGCACGTTCAAGCGCGCGCTCGGCGCCCTGCCGGTCGGGTCCCGGGTCCGGGCGACCGGCCTGGGCGGCGACTTCGTCCTGCCCGACGACGCGGCGCGGCCCCTGCTGCTCGTGGCGGGCGGCATCGGGATCACGCCGTTCGCGTCCCAGCTCGCCGCGCTGGCGGCCGCGGGGGAGCGGCGCGACGTGGTGCTGGTGCACGGGGTCACCGACCACGCGGACCTGGCCTACGCCGACGCGGCTCGGGCGGCCGGGGCGCGGGTGCTGGTGCTGTCCCCGACGCCGGACCTCGACAGCCTGCCGGCCGGGGCGGTGCACCTCGGCGAGGCCCGGCTCAGCGCCGACCTGCTGGCCGAGGCGGTGCCGGACCTGGACCAGCGCGACGCGTACGTCTCGGGGCCGCCGGCGATGGTCGACGGCACCCGGGCGCTGCTGCGGCGCGCCGGGGCGCGGCGGGTGCGGACGGACGCGTTCAGCGGGTACTGAGCCCGGCGCTCAGCCCGCCGTCCGCCGGTGCGCCACCGCGTCGAGCTGGAACCGCAGCCCCTCGTGCGCGAACGCCGTCTGGATCGACTTCCGCGCCGGGTAGCCCGCCACGAACCGCTCGCGGAACACCGCCTCCATCGCCGGGATCTCCCAGATGTCGGCGAACAGCGCGTCGACCTGCACCACGTCGGCGAGCGACAGGCCGAGCGTGGCCAGCCGCGTCTCCAGGGTGTCGAGGGCGCCGTGCACCTGCTCGGCGGTCGTGCCGGTCGTGTTCCCGACGCAGTAGGAGACGAACACGAGTCCGCCGGCCTCGACCATCCCCGCGTGCGCCCAGCCCTCGTGGATCTCGTGCCGGGTGATCGCGTCCATGCCGCCGACGCTACGCACGGGCCCGGGGGACGGCGCGGGCCGAACGGCCCGGACCGCCCGCTCATCCGCGCGGGGTGACGCGCCCGCCCGCGCACCGCGCGGAGCGTGGGACCCGGCGTCGGTGCCGGCGCCGCCGGCAACCTGAAGGGGGAGGGCCCGACATGTCGCCGAGCCAGGAAGGACCGGAGGGCGAGTTCCGCTCCTCCGACGACGTGCGCACCGCGTTCATCTCCGGCAACAACTTCCGCGCCCAGGTCGTCCGCTACGTCGACATCGACGGGGACGCCATCTTCGAGGGCGACATCGTGCTCGGCCCGGTCGACCAGGTGGAGCGCGAGTCCGAGCAGCTCAAGGCGGAGCTGCGCGGCGAGCTCGAGTCCGGCGTGATCATCACCGGCGACCAGTTCCGGTGGCCCGGGTGCCTGGTCCCGTACGACATCGACCCCGCGCTGACCGACCAGGCGCGGGTCACCGAGGCGATCGCGCACTGGCAGCAGAACACCAGCTTCCGGTTCGTGGAGCGCACCGCGGCGAACGCGGCGTCCCACCCGAACTGGGTCACGTTCCGGCCGGGCAGCGGGTGCTCGTCGTCGGTCGGGATGCGCGGGGGCCAGCAGTTCATCAACCTCGCGGGCGGGTGCGACCGGGGGCGGACGATCCACGAGATCGGGCACGCCGTCGGGCTCTGGCACGAGCAGTCCCGGGCCGACCGGGACGCGTTCGTGACGATCAACTGGGCCAACATCCAGGCGGGCTTCGAGCACAACTTCAACCAGCACATCACCGACGGCGACGACGTCGGCGCCTACGACTACGGCTCGATCATGCACTACCCGCGGGACGCGTTCGGCGTCGGGGGCGCGGAGACGATCACGCCCGTCGACCCCGCCGCGCAGATCGGTCAGCGGGTGGCGCTGAGCGCGGGCGACATCGCCGCGGCGAACGTGCTCTGCCCCGGGAAGTCGCCGGCCGAGACGCTCAAGGAGCTCGGCCCGGAGACGCTGAAGGAGCGGCTGCCGGAGACGCTGAAGGAGCTGCAGCCGGAGACCGTGAAGGAGCTCGCCCCGGAGACGCTGAAGGAACGCCTGCCGGAGACGCTCAAGGAGCTGCAGCCCGAGACCGTCAAGGAGCGCATCCCCGAGACGATCAAGGAGCGGATCGAGACGATCCGGGAGAACCTCGGCGGCTTCACGCTGCAGGAGGGCACGCTCCCGGGGCCGGGCGGGCGCGTCGTCGACCCGGGGCAGCTCGCGGGCCGCGTCCCGTTCGCCCTGGGCACGCCGCACGCGGGCACCCCGGGCACCCCGGGCGCCCCGAGCGCCGCGGGTGCGGCCGACGCCGGGTCCTCGGACGTCCTGGCCCGGCTCGCCGCGCTCGAGGCGGCCGTGGACGCGCTCGCGGCCGAGCAGGCGGCGCTCGTCGACCAGGTCGTGCAGCTCGTCGACCCCGGGCAGTGAGCGGGGTGATCGTCGTCGTCTCGCACCCCGAGGACGTCCACGCGACCGCGGTGGTCGGCCGGCTGGCGTCCTGGGGCCGGGACGCGTACCTGCTCGACTACGCGCGGTTCGGGCGCGACCTGACGCTCACCCTGGACCCCGCCGGTGCGGGCCGGCCGGCGGTGCGGGTGGCCGACGCGCGCGGCGTCACCGACCTGACGGACGCGACCGCGGTGTGGTGGCGGCGCCCGCAGCTCGTCGACGTCGGCGGGATCCCCGACGACGACGCCCGGGGGTTCGCGTACGGGGAGTGGCACGCGGCGCTCGGCGGCCTGCACGAGCTCCTGCCGTGCCCGTGGATGAACCCGCCGCCGCTCGACGCCGCCGCGTCGCACAAGTCGACGCAGCTCGCGGTCGCCCGCGGGCTCGGGCTGCGGGTGCCGGAGACGCTGATGACGTCCGACCCGGCGGAGGCCCGGGCGTTCGTCGAGCGGGTGGGCGTCGGGTCGGTGATCTACAAGATCTTCGCGGCGACCGAGCGGGTGTGGCGCGAGACCCGGCGGCTGCGCCCCGACGACCTCGCGCTCCTGGACTCGCTCCCGCTGGCGCCGGTGATCTTCCAGGAGTTCGTCCCCGCGCGGGCTGATCTCCGGGTGACCGTCGTCGGCGACCGGCTGTTCCCGCTCGCGATCGACAGCAGCGGGACCGGGTACGACGCGGACTTCCGGCTGCACCTCGCCCGCGCCCGCACCGAGGCCGCCGACCTGCCCGACGACGTCGCCGACCGGCTGCGCGCGCTGATGAAGCGGTTCGGGCTGGTGTACGGCGCGGTCGACCTCCGGCTCACGCCCGAGGGCGAGTACGTGTTCCTCGAGGTGAACCCCGCGGGCGAGTTCCTGTTCGCGGAGCACGGCTCGGGGCTGCCCCTCACGGACGCCGTCGCCGGCTGGCTGGCCGCGCCCGGCTAGATCGCGACGACCGGGAGGTCGACCTCGGGGGTCGCCGGGTCCCGCGGCACCGCCACCGACTGCGTCGCGACCAGGTCGGCGTGCGAGGTGCGCTCGGCGCCGCTGACCGCGACGCGCGCCCACACCACGAGGTCGGCGGTGCTCGCCAGGAGGTCGTCGGGGGCGTCCACCGCGACGGTCGCGATCGTCCGGGTGCCGTCGTCGACCGCCTCGGCGTCGACGCCCGCCACCAGCACGCTCGCCGCGTCCTGCTCGGTGACGTCCCGCACCTCGACCCGCACGGGGGTGCCCGGCGCCGGGCGGGGGCCCGCGCCGGCCGCGACGACGCGCACGGTCAGCTGCACGCCCGCGACGCTACACCCGGGGGTGCGCGGGGGCCCGGCACGCGCGTCCCTGGCGTCCGCCGCAGGGCCAGGGTGTCCGTCGAGGGCCCGCGCGTCCACCGTCCGCCGCGGCTCGCGAGCCCCGATGCTCACGACGCCGCTGCCCCGCCCGCCACCGGCACCCCGGCGACCGGGTAGGGCCGCCCGCCCCGGCGGTGCGCCCCGAGCGGCACCAGCGCCTCGGCGGACTCGGCGCCGAGCGACGTGCCGTCGACCGTCACGACGCCACGCGAGTCCGACCGGTCGGCCAGCGTGGCGCGGAGCAGGTCGTCGAGCCGGTAGCGGTCCGGCCCGGCGAGGTCGACCGTGTCCTGGAGCGGCGCCCCCTGCGCGACGTCGGCGAGCAGCTCGACTACGTCCTCGACCGCGACGGGCTGCAGCAGCGTGCCGGTGGCGCGCACCGCGCCGTCGGCGGTCAGCCAGTCCGCGATCGTCGGGACGAAGTCGTGGAACTGCGTGGCGCGCACGATGGTGAACGGGACGTCGCCCTCCCGCACCGCGTCCTCCTGCGCGACCTTGCCCGCGAAGTACCCGTTCGCCAGCGCGCGGTCGGCCCCGACGACGGAGAGCAGCACGTGGTGGCGGACGCCGGTGCTGAGCTCCGCGGCGAGCAGGCGCTCGGTGGTGCCGCGGAAGAACGCCGTCGCGGCCGCGGCGTCCATCTCGGGGGTGTTGAGCACGTCGACCACGGCGTCGGCGTCCCGCACGGCGTCCCCGACCCCCGCGCCGGTCACCGGGTCGAAGCCGTCCCGCCGCGACCCGACGACCACCTCGTGCCCGAGCTCCCGCAGCCGAGCGGTCAGCCGGCTCCCGACGTGGCCGGTGCCCCCGGCGACGAGCATCCTCATGGCGATCCCTCCCGGACGGCGCCCTGCCGGCCTCGGGAGGATGACGACGCGACGCCCGCCGGTGTGAGGTCAGGCGGACCAGGTGGTGAGCTTCCCGGGGTTGACCTGCAGCCACAGGTCCGTGATCAGGCCGTCGCGCACCCGGGCGTTGACCAGCGCCTGGACCTGCCCCTCGTCCTCGAGCGCGAACGCCAGGCCGTCCCCGGTACGCCGGGCGGACAGGACGGCCGAGGGCCGCTTCCGGAACACGCCGAGCAGGAACCGGGCGACGTGGTCGACGCCCAGCACCGGCCGCCGCGCGGCGCTGACGACCCCGCCGCCGTCCGCCCGCAGCGTCACCGACGGGTCGAGCAGCCCGGTGAGCGCGGCGAGGTCCCCGCCGGCGGCCGCGGCCACGAACGCCGCGAGCACCTCGTCGTGCTCCCTGGTCCCGCGGCCGGGGTCGGCGTCGTGCGCCCGGACGCGGCGCCGGGCGGAGGTGGCGAGCTGCCGGACCGCCGCCGGGCTGCGGCCGACGACCGCGGCGATCTCATCGAACGGCAGGGCGAACACGTCGTGCAGCACGAAGGCGACGCGCTCCGCGGGCGTCATGGCCTCCATCACGACGAGCAGCGCGGTGCTCACCTCCTCGTCGAGCGACACCCGGTCGGCCGGGTCCCCGTCGGCCGGCGCGGGCGACCGGCCGGCGACGCCCGAGAACAGGTCGGCCGGCACCGGCTCCGGGAGCCACTCGCCGACGTACCGCTCCCGGCGGGCCCGCGCCGACCCCAGCACGTCGAGGCACACCCGGCTCATGACCCGGGTGAGCCACCCCTGGGGGTTCCGGACGGCCGCGCGCTCCGCGTCGGTCATCCGGTACCAGCGGACGTACGTCTCCTGGACGGCGTCCTCCGCCTCGGCGAGCGTGCCGAGCATCCGGTAGCCGATCGCGAGCAGCCGGCGGCGCTCGGCGAGCACGTCGGGGAGGTCGTCCGGGGCGGGGCCCGGGTCGTCGCCCAGGTCGGCCCGGACCCCGACCGGGTCCACGCCGGGTGCGCGCTCGCTCATCTCCGCCCGTCCTCCCCGTCGCCCGTCACGCTGCGGCGATCGTGGCACGGTCGGCCCCGCGGGGACCCGCCGACGCGTCGACGAGCGCGGCCGGGGGCTCCGGGGCGCCGCCGGTGACGAACGCGCGCCGCGGGTCGACGACGGCGCCGAGCGAGGCGATGTCCCGGCCCCCGAGCGCGGCCCCCAGCCAGACCAGCAGGACGAGGAGCTTGCGCTCCCAGGTCGGCACGGCCAGCACGTGGTAGCCGCGGTGGGCGAGCCAGGCCGGGAGGCCGGTGAGCACCAGCCGGTGGTACTGGAACACGCCCTGGTGCCGGCCGAGCGTGGCCACGACCCCGAGGCTGTGGTGCACGTAGTCCCGCGGGCGGCGGCCGCGCAGCGTCGCGACGAGGTTCGCGGCGAGCAGCCGGCCCTGCCGGACGGCGTGCTGCGCGTTCGGGACGGTCAGCGCCCCGGGCGCCCCCGCCAGGTCCGGGACGGCCGCGTCGTCGCCCGCGGCCCACGCGTCCGGCACCACGGCGCCGTCCTCGTTCTCGACGCGCAGGTCGGCGCGCACCCGCACCAGGCCGCGCGCGGTGACGGGGAGGTCGGTGTGCCGGCTCACGACCGGGTTCGCGGCGTTGCCGGCCGTCCAGACGACGAGGCCGGTGTCGAACTCCTCCCCGGTGGACAGCACCACGTGCCCCGCCACGGCGGACAGCAGCTGCGCGCCGAGGTGCACCCGGGCGCCGCGTCCGCGCAGGTGCCGCACGACCCACGCGCCCGGCCCGTCGGTGACCTCGGGCAGGATGCGGTCGCGGGCCTCGACGAGGTGGAACGCGAGGTCCTCCGGGCCGAGCTCCGGGTACGACGCCAGCAGCGAGGCCGCCAGCGAGAGGGTCTCGCCGAAGGCCTCGACGCCGGAGAAGCCGCCGCCGACGAACGTGAACGTGAGCAGCCGGCGCCGCTCGGGGCCGGGGGGCAGGACCGCCGCCCGGTCGAACGCGGTCAGCACGTGGTCGCGCACGGCCACCGCCTCCTCGACCTGCTTCAGCCCGATCGCGGTGTCGACCAGCCCCGGGATCGGCAGCGTGCGGGTCACGGCGCCCGCGGTCACGACGACCACGTCGTAGGCGAGGTCGAACGGCTGGCCGTCCCGCGGCGCCACCGTCACCGTGCGTGCCGCGTGGTCGATCCGCGTCACCGCCCCGGCCACGAGGCGGGTCCGGCGCAGGTGCCGGCGCAGCGGCACGGTGGCGTGCCGGGCCTCGACGGAGCCCGACGCCACCTCGGGGAGGAACGGCTGGTACGTCATGTACGGGCGCGGGTCGATCACGGTGACCCGGGCCTCGCCCCGGCGGAGCCTCTTCTCGAGCCCCCACGCGGTGTAGAACCCGGCGTACCCACCACCGACGACGACGATGTGCTTCACGGCTGCGACCCCTCTCCCTGTCCGGTCGTCTGCATGACGACGCGGGCCCGCGAGATGTGAGGTCGGGGCTCGTGGACGAGAAGAGCGCCCCGCCCGGCACGCAGGTGCGTGTCGCGCAGGGCGCTCCGCTCGGAGGCCGCGGGGTCCGGTGCCCCGGGGGTCAGGCGTTCGTGACGACCAGGGCCACGTTGTGGCCGCCGAAGCCGAACGAGTTGTTGACCACCGCGATGTCGCCCTCGGGCAGCGCCCGCGGGGTGTCCCGGACCAGGTCGAGCACGAGCTCCGGGTCCGGCTTCTCGACGTTGATCGTCGGCGGGGCCTGGCGGTCGTGCACCGCGAGCACCGAGAACACGGTCTCGAGCGCGCCGGCGCCGCCGAGCAGGTGGCCGGTCATCGACTTGGTGGCGGACAGCGCGACCTGGTCGGCGTCGGCGCCGAGGGTCTCGCGGACGCCGCGGGCCTCGATGAGGTCGCCGACGACGGTCGAGGTGGCGTGCGCGTTGACGTGCCGCACGTCCGCCGTGCCGATGCCGGCGTCCTTCATCGCCATCCGCATCGCGGCGATCTGGCCGCGACCCGTCGGCTCGGGGGAGGTGATGTGGTAGCCGTCCGAGGACAGGCCGACGCCGGCGATCTCGGCGTACACCTTCGCGCCGCGGGCGCGGGCGTGCTCCTCGGACTCGACGACGACGATGCCGGAGCCCTCGCCGATGACGAAGCCGTCGCGGTCGACGTCGTAGGGGCGCGAGGCGCGGGCCGGGTCGTCGGACCGGGTCGACAGCGTGCGGGACGCGGCGAACGCGGCCATCGGCATCGGGTGGATGGTGGCCTCGGTGCCGCCGGCGATCACGATGTCCGCGCGCCCGCTGCGGATCATGTCGACGGCGTAGCCGATCGCCTCGGCGCCGGAGGCGCAGGCCGACACCAGGGCGTGCGCCCCGGCGCGGGCGCCGAACTCCAGCTCGACGTACGCGGACGGCGAGTTCGGCATGAGCATGGGGACGGTCATCGGCAGGACGCGGCGGGCGCCCTTCTCGCGCAGGGTGTCCCATGCGTCGAGGGTGGTCCAGATCCCGCCGATGCCGGAGGACACGACGACGCCGAGCCGGTCGGGGTCGACCTCGGGCGAGCCGGCGTCGGCCCACGCCTCGCGGGACGCGATGATCGCGTACTGCGCCGACGGGTCCATCTTCTTCATCTCGGGCCGGGGGAGGACCTCCTCCGGGCGGACCGCGAGCGTCGCGGCGAAGTCGACCGGGAGGCCGTACTTCTCGCTCCAGTCGTTGTCGAGGGTGCGCGCGCCCGACGTGCCGGCCAGGGCGGCCTGCCAGGTGGTGGGGACGTCCCCGCCGAGCGGGGTCGTGGCGCCGAGGCCGGTGACGACGACTCGCGTGCTCATGAGGTGCTCCTGGGTGTCGGGTGCGTGCGGGTGGTTCGGGGGTGTCCCGGAAGGTGCCGGGACGCGACCGGGGTCCGCGCCGCGGGAGCGCTCGGCTCCCGTCGACGCCGCGCGAGGCGGCGGCGCGGCGCGGACCCCGGTCGGGTGTCTCAGGCCTGGGCGTTCGAGATGAACGACACCGCGTCGCCGACGGTCGCGAGGTTCTTGACCTCGTCGTCCGGGATGCGGACCTCGAACTTCTCCTCGGCCAGGGTCACGATCGTCATCATCGACAGGGAGTCGATGTCGAGGTCGTCCGTGAACGACTTCTCGGGCAGGACCGAGTCGGTCGGCAGGCCGGTCTCCTCGCTGACGATCTCGGCCAGGCCGGCCAGGATCTCCTGCTCGCTGTGCGCCATCGGTGTCTCCTTGGTTGTGTGCTGCGCCCCACCGTGAGGTGCGGCGACGGTCGTGCGGTCGATGAACGGTACTGCGGTCGCGCGGCCCGTCAGGGCAGCACGACCACCTGGGCGGCGTAGACGAGGCCCGCGCCGAAGCCGATCTGGAGCGCCAGGTCGCCGCTCTTGACCTGGCCCTCGCGGATGAGGCGCTCGGTGGCCAGGGGGATGGAGGCGGCCGACGTGTTGCCGGTGTCGGCGATGTCCCGGCCGACCGCGACGGTCTCGGGCAGCTTCAGCTGCTTGATCATCTGGTCGATGATCCGCATGTTCGCCTGGTGCGGGATGAACGCGTCGATCTGGTCGGCGGTGACGCCCGCGGCGGCCAGGGCCTTCTCGGCGACCGGGGCCATCTGCCAGACGGCCCACTTGAAGACGCTGGGGCCCTCCTGGCGCAGCGTCGGCCAGCCCGCGCCCTTGTCCCGGGTGTCGAGCCACGAGTGGGTCTGGCGGATGGCCTGCGACTGCGAGCCGTCCGAGCCCCACACGGTCGGGCCGATGCCGGGGAAGTCGGACGGGCCGATGACGACCGCGCCCGCGCCGTCCCCGAGCAGGAAGGAGATGGACCGGTCCGTCGGGTCGACGAACTCGCTCATCTTTTCCGCGCCGATGACCAGCACGTTGCGCGCGGTGCCGGCGCGCACCAGCGCGTCCGCCTGGCCGATGCCGTAGCAGTAGCCCGCGCAGGCGGCCGACACGTCGAACGCGGCGGCCGGGGTGGCGCCGAGCCGGTCCGCGAGGATCGCGGCGCCCGACGGCGTCTGGTGGAAGTAGGTGACGGTCGCCAGGATGACCGCGTCGATGTCCGCGCCGGTCAGGCCCGCGTTCGCGATCGCCTCGCGGGCGGCGGTCTCCGCCAGGTCGAGCACGTCGGTGTCGGCGCCAGCGCGGACGCGGGTCACCATGCCGGTGCGCTGCCGGATCCACTCGTCGGAGGAGTCGATCGGGCCGACCAGGTCGTCGTTCGGGACGACGTTCTCGCCGCGGGCGGCGCCCAGGCCGAGGATCCGCGTGTGGGCGGGGCCGGTCGCCTGGGTCAGGGTGGGGCGGGTCACTGGGCGGTCTCCCGGGAGTCGTCGGTCGTGGGCGCGGCGCCGGGGGTCGCGGTGTGGCGGGCGACGAGGTCCCGGGCGGCGGGCAGGTCGGCCGGCGAGGTGATCGCGACCGTCTCCACCCCGGGCAGGCTACGCCGGGCCAGGCCCTTGAGCACACCACCGGGGGCGAGCTCCAGCAGGCCGGTCACGCCGAGCTCGACGAGGGTCGCCTGGCACCGGTCCCAGCGCACCGGCTGGGCGATCTGCGACACCAGGCGGGCCACCACGTCGGCGCCGGCGGCGTCCGGGCCGAAGGCGGTGCCGTCGGCGTTGGTGAGCAGCGTCACGCGGGGCGACGCGACGGCGGCCTCGGCGGCGACGGCGGCGAACGCGTCGCGGGCGGGCTGCATGAACGGGGTGTGGAACGCGCCGGCCACCTGCAGCGGCACGACGCGGGCGCGGGCCGGCGGGTTCTCGGCGAACCGGGCCAGCGCGTCCTGCGCGCCGGCCGCGACGACCTGGCCGCCGCCGTTGACGTTGGCGGGCCACAGGCCGGCCGCCTCGATCGCCGCGAGCACCTCGTCCGGGTCGCCGCCGAGGACGGCGGTCATCCCGGTGGGCTCGGCCGCGGCGGCCTCGGCCATGAACCGGGCGCGCTGCCCGACCAGGGCCACGGCGGCGGCGTCGTCGAGCACGCCCGCGACGGCCGCGGCGGCGAACTCGCCCACCGAGTGCCCCGCCGTGGCGCCGGCCGTCACCGGGCCGCCCTCGTCCTCGAGCGCACGGAGCGCGAGGAGCGAGGTGGACACGATGAGGGGCTGGGCCACCGCGGTGTCGCGGATGGTGTCGGCGTCGGAGGTCGTCCCGTGCGCCGTCAGGTCGACGCCCGAGGCCTCCGAGAAGGCCGCCAGGCGGTCGGCGGATCCGGGCAGCTCGAGCCAGGGGGCGAGCATTCCGGGGGTCTGGGCGCCCTGTCCGGGGCAGACGATCGCGAGCACCCGACCACTCTGCCGGTGCGGACGCGCCGCGCCCGCTCACGACCCGCACACCGTTCCCGAGCCCGACTTGTCCGGGTCCCACAACGCTCGCGGGGTCCCGCGGGGCGCGAGGTCGGCTGTTGCGCCCGAGGTCGTCGGTTCCGCCGGGGGTGCGGTGGCCGGAACCGACGACCTCGGCGGGAGTCAGGTGCCGGGGTGGTCCAGGCGGCCGACCGCGAGGGCCTGCTGCAGGACGTAGGCCTCGCGCGGGTCCAGGGGGTCCCAGCCCGTGACCTCGGCGACGCGGCGCAGGCGGTACCGGACCGTGTTCGGGTGCACGTAGAGCGTGCGGGCGGCGGCCTCCAGGGACCGGCCCGCCGCCAGGTACGCCGTGAGGGTCTCCAGCAGGCTGCCGGTGCTGGCCAGCAGCGGGACGTACGCCTGCTCGACCAGCAGGGCGCGGGCGCTCGCGTCGCCGACGAGCACCCGCTCGGGCAGCAGGTCGTCGGCGAGCACGGGGCGCGGCGCCTGCGGCCACGCGGAGATGGCGGCCAGGCCGGCGAGCGCGGCGCGGGCGGACCGGGCGGCGTCGGCGAGGTCCGCGCCGGTCGGGCCGAGGACCACGGGGCCGGGGCCGAACCGCGGCAGCAGCGACGCCGCGGCCTCGCGCAGGTCGCCGGTGCCGCCGAGGAACACCACGAGCCGGTCGCCCTGGATGCCGACCAGCGCGTCGTCCGCGGCGCGGCGGGTCGCCCGGCGCAGGTCGGACGTGCGGACGTCGTCGAGCGGGGAGGCGGTGGTCCCGACGACGACCAGCGTGCTGCCGCGGCCGCTCCAGCCGAGCGCCGCGACCCGGGACCGCAGCGAGTCGTCGACGTCGCCGCGCAGCAGGGCGTCGACGACCAGCGCCTCCAGCCGGGCGTCCCAGGCGCCACGGACTTCGGCGGCGCGGGCGTAGACCTCGGCGGCCGAGAACGCCACCTCGCGGGAGTACCGCAGCACGGCCTCGAGCAGGTCCCGCTCGCCGCCGGGCGCCGCCAGTCGGTCGCTGTGCGACTCCACGACGTCGACCACCACGCGGACCAGCTGCAGCGTGTGCTGCAGGGAGATCGACCGGGTCAGCTCGGGCGGGGCGGTCGCGAAGATCTCGCCGACGCCGTGCGGCGGGCGGGACGGGTCGGCGAACCAGGTGACGAAGGCGGTGATGCCGGCCTGGGCGACGAGGCCGACCCAGGAGCGGTCGTCGGCGGGCAGGGCGCGGTACCAGTCGAGGTCCTCGTCCAGCCGGCGCATCGCCGCCGCGGCCAGCACGCCGCTGCCCTCGCGGACGCGGCGCAGGGTCTCGCCGTTGCTCGCGTCCGGCGCGGTGGCGATGCGGCCGGCGCGGGTGCGGGTGCGGGCGGGGGACAGGCCGTCGACCGGGGCGGCCGCCCGGGCGGCGTCGTCGGCCGGGGCCTCGGGCGGCGTCGCGGTCGCGGCGGTCGGGGTCGACGGCGCGGCGGGCGACGGGGCCGGGGCGGCGCCCTCGGGGGCGGGGGCCGCGGACGTCCGGCGGGGCTGAGGCATGGCGTGAGCATAGGGCCCCGTTGTGGGGAACCGACAAAGGTCCGGGCCGTGGCGGGGGGACCGGCGGGCCGTTCGACCGGTGCGGGACGAGTGCACCGGATAGTGTCGCGTCATGGCTCTGCTGCCCCGACTGCGCCGCCTGCTGGGCCGCCCTGCGCCCGCGTCCCGGATCGGGGCGCGCCGGCCGACGGCTGCCCCCCGGCACGGCGACGTCCCCCAGGAGGACGCCCTGAGGTCCCGCCTCGGCGACGATCCCAACGACGAGCGCGCCTTCGCGGCCCTCGCCGAGATCGTCCGCCGGCACGCCGTGACCGGCGTCGACGACGACCCCCTGACCGCCGAGGCCGACGACGCCGAGCGTCAGCGCGCCGCCGACCTGGCCGTGTGGTCGCTCGGCGAGGAGCTCGCCGGCAACCCGCGGGCCTGGTACCCGCTGGTCGAGGTCGCGCGGCTGTCCGTGCGCGACGACCTGGAGGGCACGCTCCGCCGGCTGACGACCGCCGCCGAGCGCGACCCCTCGGGCGCGGCCCTGGTCGCCGGCCTGCGGCTGCTGCGCGAGGCGGGGCTGCCCGTCGAGGCGCTCGGCCTCGGCACCGGGCACTGGCACCCGAAGGACCACGACCCCGAGGTCGGGCGCGAGCTCGTGCTCGCCGCCGTCGAGGCCGACCGGCCCCTCGACGCCAAGCAGCACCTCGCGAGCCTGGACCTCTACCCGAAGCAGGACGACATCGCCCAGATGCGCCGCGAGCTGACGCGCCTGGTCGACCAGGCGGAGCGGCACGCGGGCGCCTGACGCCCGGCGCCGCGCGTCGACCACCGCCGAGAGAGGACCCACGCGCCGAGATAGGACCCGAGACGGCCCTATCTCGGCGCGGCGGTCCTCTCTCGGCGTCGATGCCCGCCCTCGCTGAGCCCCGGTACGGCGACGGGCCCCGCATCCTTCCGTGGAGGGGTGCGGGGCCCGTCGCGTGCGTCAGGCTCGTCCGGTCAGGACTCGCCGCCCGCGTTGCCGGAGGTGCCGGCGGTGACGTCGTGCAGCCGGTACCGCTCGATGGCCTGCGCCGGGGCGTCCGCCGCGACCTTGCCCTCGCGGGCGAGCTGCTGCAGGACGCGGACCACGGTCGACGGGCCGTCGATCTTGAAGTGCCGGCGGGCGGCGGCGCGGGTGTCGGAGAACCCGAACCCGTCGGCGCCGAGCGTGGCGTACCGGCCCGGGATCCACTCGCGCACCTGGTCGGCGACGAGGTGGTCGTAGTCGGTCGTGGCGACGAACGGGCCCTCGGCGCCCTGGAGCTTGGCGGTGAGGTACGGCGTGCGCACCTCCTCGCCCGGGTTCAGGAACGCGTGCTGGTCGGCGGCCAGCGCCTCGCGGCGCAGCTCGTTCCAGGACGTCACGGACCAGACCGCGGCGTGCACGCCCCAGTCGTCGGCGAGCAGCTGCTTCGCCTCGAGCGCCCACGGCACCGCCACGCCGGACGCGAGGATCTGGGCCTTCGGCCCGTCGCCCTCGGCCGGGGAGAGCAGGTAGATGCCCTTGAGGATGCCCTCGACGTCCACGTCCTCCGGCTCGGCCGGCTGGACGATCGGCTCGTTGTAGACCGTCAGGTAGTAGATGACGTCGGGCTCGCGGCCGTCCTCTCCGAACATCCGCTGGATGCCGTCGCGGACGATGTGCCGGATCTCGTAGCCGTACGCCGGGTCGTAGTGCACGACGTGCGGCATGGTGCCGGCCAGCAGCGGCGAGTGGCCGTCGGCGTGCTGCAGGCCCTCGCCGGTCAGCGTGGTGCGGCCGGCGGTGGCGCCGATGAGGAACCCGCGGGTCATCTGGTCGCCGGCCGCCCAGAACTGGTCGGCCGTCCGCTGGAACCCGAACATCGAGTAGTAGAAGTAGAACGGGATCAGCGCCTCGCCGTGCGTGGCGTACGACGTGCCCACCGACTGGAACGCGGCGGCGGAACCGGCCTCGTTGATGCCGGTGTGCATGATCTGGCCGGACTCGGACTCCTTGTAGGAGAGCATGAGGTCGCGGTCGACGGCGAGGTAGTTCTGGCCGTTCGTGTTGAAGATCTTCGCGCTCGGGAAGATCGAGTCCAGGCCGAACGTGCGGGCCTCGTCGGGGATGATCGGGACCAGGCGCTTGCCCAGCTCCTTGTCCTTCACGAGGTCCTTGAACAGGCGCACGAGCGCCATCGTCGTGGCGACCTCCTGCGTGCCCGAGCCCTTCTTCAGCAGCTCGTAGGCCTTGTCGCCCGGCAGCGTCAGCGGCTTGTGCGTCGAGCGGCGCTCGGGAACGTAGCCACCCAGCTGGCGGCGGCGCTCCTGGAGGTACTGGATCGCCGGGTCGTCCTGGCCGGGGTGGAAGTACGGCGGCAGGTACGGGTTCTCGTCGATCTGCTCGTCCGTGATCGGGATCGAGAGCGAGTCGCGCAGGGCCTTGAGCTCGGCGCCCTTGAGCTTCTTCATCTGGTGCGTGGCGTTGCGCCCGGCGAAGCCGGAGCCCAGGCCGTAGCCCTTGACGGTGTGCGCCAGGATGACGGTCGGCTGCCCGGTGTGCTCGCGCGCGGCCTTGTAGGCGGCGTAGATCTTCCGGTAGTCGTGGCCGCCGCGCTTGAGCGCCCAGATCTCGTCGTCGGTCATCTTCTCGACGAGCTGCTTGGTGCGCGGGTCGCGCCCGAAGAAGTGCTCGCGGATGAACGCGCCGTTCTCCGCGCGGTACGTCTGGTAGTCGCCGTCGGGCGTCTCGTTCATCAGGTGGACGAGCGCGCGGTCCTTGTCGGCGTTGAGCAGGGCGTCCCACTCGCGGCCCCACACCACCTTGATGACGTTCCAGCCGGCGCCGCGGAACTGCGCCTCGAGCTCCTGGATGATCTTCCCGTTGCCGCGGACCGGGCCGTCGAGGCGCTGCAGGTTGCAGTTCACGACGAAGGTCAGGTTGTCGAGACCCTGCTGGGCGGCGTGCTGCAGCATGCCGCGGGACTCGGGCTCGTCCATCTCGCCGTCGCCGAGGAACGCCCAGACGTCCTGCTGGCTGGTGTCCTTGATGCCGCGCAGGTGCAGGTACTTGTTGGTCCACGCCTGATAGATCGCCGACGCCGGGCCGAGGCCCATCGACACCGTCGGGAACTCCCAGAAGTCCGGCATCAGGCGCGGGTGCGGGTAGGACGGCAGGCCGCCGCCCGGGTGCGAGACCTCCTGGCGGAAGCCGTCGAGCTGGTGCTCGGACAGCCGGCCCTCGAGGAACGCGCGGGCGTAGACGCCGGGGGAGGCGTGCCCCTGGAAGTAGATCTGGTCGCCGCCGCCCGGGTGGTCCTTGCCGCGGAAGAAGTGGTTGAGACCCACCTCGTACAGCGTCGCGACCGACGCGTACGACGAGATGTGGCCGCCGACGCCGACGCCGGGGCGCTGCGCGCGGGTCACCATGACCGCGGCGTTCCACCGGTTCCACGAGCGGTACCGGCGCTCCAGCACCTCGTCGCCCGGGAAGTACGGCTCCTCGTGGACGCCGATGGTGTTGACGTACGGCGTGTTCAGCTCGGCCGGCACCGCGACGTTCCGCTCACGCGCGCGCTTGAGCATGCTCAGCAGCACGTAGCGGGCGCGGGGGCCGCCCTTGTCGTCGATGAGCCCGTCGATGGACTCGACCCACTCGGAGGTCTCCTCGGGGTCCACGTCCGGGACCTGGCTCAGCAGGCCGTTGATGAGCGGTCCGCGCTCGTCCTTCGAAGCCACCAGTGCTCCTCGCCTCTCCACGCGGGGGGCCGGTCGGCCCCGGTGCGCATCTCGGCCCGCCGGCGTGCGCGCCGGTTTCGGTGCGCGCCGCCGCCGGGCGGGTAGTAGGACCATTGTCCGCCGTCCGGACACCGAAAGTCTCCCAGTCCGCCAGTCGGGATGCGTGACGTCCGTGACAATCGGCTCCCAGGAGGGTGGCCCCGGTCACGTCCGGGCACGTCACGGGCCCTTTCTCGGGGTGCGGGCGGGGGTGGCGCCGCCCGCGGGGCCGCGGGATGGGGTGCCGGGCGCGGGCCTCGGCCCGGCCGCGCCGTCTTGCGGGCCGGACGCGCTGCTCCGCGCCGCGCCGACATCCCGGCGCCACGACGCCGCTTGCCACGCGGACGGGGGGTGCGGTGGGCTACCGTTCGGTGATCATCGAACAGGTGGTGCTCGGGACCGGCCCGGCACGCCCGACGGAAGGAACAGGTCAGGACGTGGCATCCAGCACCGGCGACGCTCCCTCGGGGGCGGGCCGTCTCGGGTTCACCTCGGGCCAGGTGGTCCAGGAGTTCGGTTACGACGACGACGTCGACGACGCCCTGCGGTCCGGGGTCGAGGAGATCACCGGCACGGAGCTCGTCGACGAGGACTACGACGACGTCGTGGACGGCGTGGTCATCTGGTTCCGCGACGAGGACGGCGACCTGGCCGACACCCTCATGGACGCCATGACCGTGCTGGACGACGGCGGCCAGATGTGGGTCCTCACCCCGAAGCCGGGCCGCGACGGCCACGTCGGGCACGACGACATCGAGGAGGCCGCGACGACGGCCGGCCTGCACGCGACGAGCACGTTCTCGATCGCGGGCGACTGGTCCGCGACGCGCCTCGGCAGCCGCGGCCGCGGACGCTGACCTCCCGGTCGTGAGCGGGGCCGCGGGGCCGCCCGTCGTCGGCGCCGCCGCGCCCGCGCTGACGCTGCCGGACGCGCACGGCGCGCCGGTGGCGGTCGGCGGACCGTCCGCCCGCCCGGTGCTGCTCGTGTTCGTGCCGTTCGCGTTCTCGCGGGTGTGCACCGCCGAGCTCACGGAGCTGCAGGCGCACCTGCCCGAGCTCGCGGGCGTCGACGTCCGGGCCGTGTCCTGCGACCCCGCGCCGTCGCTGCGCGCCTGGGCCGAGCAGGGCGGGTACACGTTCCCGCTGCTGTCGGACTTCTGGCCGCACGGCGCCGCGGCGCGGGCGTACGGCGTGCTCGACGAGGTCGACGGGTACGCGCGGCGGGGGTCGTTCCTGCTCGACACCGCCGGCGTCCTGCGGTGGTCGGTGGAGTCCGCCGCCGGGGTCGCGCGGCCGGTCGCGGCGTACCGCGAGGCGGTCGCGGGGCTGTGACCCGCGTCCGGGGGCGGCACCCGCACCGGTAGGCTGCGCACCGCAGCAGGGGCCTGTAGCTCAGTTGGTCAGAGCGCCGCGCTTACACCGCGGAGGTCGTCGGTTCGAGACCGGCCGGGCCCACCCACCTCGACGCCGCACCCCGGCCCAGAGTGGGCCGTGGCGGCGGGCGCCGCCGGGTAGCAGGGAGCGCGCTACGCCCCTGGCCTTGGCCCCCGCGTGGCGCCCCGGCCACCCGCCGTTCACCTCCGGTTGACCCCGCCCCGGTTGGGTGGGCGGGCCCGTCGTGCGCGCGCCGCAGCGCCGCCGCGCCCGGGCGCCCCCTCGCACGCCCGACCCGGAGGTCCCGCCACCCATGCGCCTCGCACGACGCCTCGCACCACGCCTGGCGGCGATCGCCGTCGCCGCCGCGCTGACCG
Source organism: Cellulomonas sp. GbtcB1 (assembly GCF_019091725.1). NCBI lineage: Bacteria > Bacillati > Actinomycetota > Actinomycetes > Micrococcales > Cellulomonadaceae > Cellulomonas > Cellulomonas sp. GbtcB1. The sequence continues at coordinate 114,888 of NZ_JAGXJG010000002.1, forward strand.
GGACCGGCCTCGCCGCGTCGGCCGGCGCCGCCGACCCGGAGCCCGACCGCCTCGCCCTGTCCGTGGTCGGCGACGGCGGCACCACGGGCAACGTGGCGGTGCCGGTCGCGATCCAGCTGCTCGACGGCGACGGCGTCCTGGGCGGCAGCATCGCGCTGCCGACCGCCGCCGACGCGGGGACGGGTCAGCACGCGTTCACCCTCGGCGCGGACCGGGACCAGCAGGGCGCGCTCCAGCAGTCGGCCGACCACCGGTACGTGACGCTCGGCGGGTACGACGCGGCGCCGGGCACCGCCGCCGTGAACGACGCCGACGCCCCGGGGCTGCTCCGGGTGGCGGCGCTCGTGGGCGCGGACGGCTCGGTCGACACCTCGACGACGCTGGCCGACGGCTTCTCGAAGCGGCACGTCCGCGGCGTGGTGACTGCGGACGGCTCGACGCTCTGGGCCGGCGGGCACGGCAACGACGCGCCGACGACCAAGGGCGGCGTGCTGGCGGTCCCGCTGGGCGGCGACGCGCCGACCGCGGTGGTGTCCGGCTCGTCGACCCTGAACAACGCGCGGGTGCCCGTGATCCACGACGGGCAGCTGTACGTGTCGAGCGACCGCAGCGGGTTCTCCGGCGTCAGCGCGGTCGGCTCCGGCCTGCCCACGACCGGTGGCGCCGCCCAGACGCTCGTCGCGGCCGCCCCCGCCGGCTCCGACGTCGCGCACGACTTCACGTTCGTCGACGACGACCTGCTGTACGTCACCTACACCGAGGGCACGAGCCCCGGCCTGGCGAAGTACGTCCGTGACGGCGCCGCCTGGACCTACGTCGGCAGCTACGCCGGCGCGTTCTGGGGCGTCACCGGGCGCGTCGCGGGCGACGACGTCGTGCTGTACGCGGTCCGCGGCGCCCTCCAGGGCAACGAGGCGGTCCGGCTGATCGACACCGGCGACGCCACGTTCGACGTCGCGCAGGACCGCACGATCGCGCAGGCGGCGCCGGGCACCGCGTTCCGCGGCGTCGCCTTCGCCCCGGGCTACGTGCCGGGCACCGACGCGGTCGACCCTGGGGAGGAGCTGCCGACGCTGGCCTGGGACGTGCGCGTCGCAGGCGGCACGGGCAACGCGCTGTCCGCGGTCGTCGGCGACCCGGCCAACCCGGCCGCGACCGGCACCGTCGCGGACCCCCTCGGCGAGGGCGTCACGCTGACGGCGACCTCGGGCGACACCGCCGTGCTCGCCGACTCGGCGATCCGGCTCACGACGGCCGCGGGCGGCCGGTTTACGCTGACCGCCACGCCGACGGCCGCCGGTCGCGCCCCGATCACGGTCACCGCCACGACCGCCGACGGCCGCACCGCGACCTCGGTGCTCGACTACTGGGTCTCCGCTGCGCTGGCCGACCCGACCGCAGCGGCCTACGTCGGCATGTCCGACGCCTCGGCCGCGTACGACGTGGGCGACGGCTACTTCCTCGCCGGCGACGACGACAGCAACCAGATCCGCCTGTTCGCCCCCGCGGGCGGCGAGCCGGTGGCGGAGTTCGACGTCCAGGCGCAGGTCGCGCCCGGCGACCCGTCGCGCCCGGACGACGCCTGGGACATCGAGGCCGCCGCGCGCGTCGGCGACACGATCTACTGGGTCGGCTCGCTCGGGAACACCAACAGCGGCAACGTCCGGCTGGCGCGGGACGTCGTGGTCGCGACCCGCGTGCACGGCTCCGGCGCGGCCACCACGCTCGAGTACGCCGGGTCGGCGCACGGCATCCGCCAGGCGCTCGTCGACTGGGACGCGGCCGACGGCCACGGCCTGGGCGCCTACCACTTCGGCTTCACCGCCGCGACCCAGCCGGGCACCTCGGCGCGTGGGCCGCACTCGCTGAACCTGGAGGGCGCGACGATCGCCCCCGACGGCACCACGCTGTGGCTCGGCTTCCGCTCGCCGATCATCGCCGGCGCCGACGGCGTCGGGCGCGCGGTCGTCATCGGGGTGCGGGACATCGCCGGCGTCGTGGCGGGCACGGCCACCCCGCAGTTCGGCGAGCCGGTCCTGCTCGACCTCGACGGCCTCGCGATCCGCGACATGGAGCGCACCGGCGACGGGCGGTACCTGATCCTGGCCGGCGGCTCCGACGAGGAGGGCGAGTTCACGCTGTTCGGCTGGAGCGGCGGCCCGGCGGACGCGCCCGTGCGCTCGGCGGCCCTGCCGTCGCTCGCCGGCTGGGACGGCTCGTACGAGGGCATCGTCAGCGCCTCGTCGCTCGCGGACGGCACCGTCGTCCGCCTGCTGCAGGACGCCGGCGAGGTCGACATCTACGGCACGGGCACCGCCGCGCAGGAGCTGCCGAGCCCGGAGCTCAAGAAGTTCGTCGGGCACGACTACGCACTCGACCTCGGCGCGGTGTTCACGCCGAAGTCGGTGACACTGCCCGGCGGCGCGACGACGCTGCGGGTCGGCGAGCCGGTCGACCTGGCGCTGGCCGGGTTCGCGGCCGGCGAGCGCGTGTCGGTGGTGCTCAACTCCGACCCGGTGACGCTCGCGACCGTCGTGGCCGGCGCGGACGGCCGGGGCGCCGCGCGGGTCGTGGTCCCCGCCTCGGTGCCGGCCGGCGCGCACACGCTGGTCGTCTCGGCGGTCAGCGGGGAGGCCCGGCTCGCCGTGACCGTGCTGCCCGCCGCGGTGGGCGACGACGGCGCGGTCGACCCGGGCGCGGGGTCCGGCGCGGGGGCAGCCTCCGGGACCGGCACCGGCGCCGGCAGCGCCGCGTCCGGCTCCGGCGGCCGGCTGGCCGTGACGGGCGCCGACCTCGCGGCGCCGCTCGCGCTCGCCGGGCTGCTGCTCGTCGGGGGCGGCGCCACGGTGCTCGCGGTCCGGCGGCGGACGGCCGCGCAGGTCGCCGGCCGCGCGGAGGACGCCACCGCCTGACCGGTCCGGCCCCGGACAACCGAGGACCCCCGGCCGGATCGCTCCGGCCGGGGGTCCTCGTCGTGGTGCGCCGGCCCGTCACGGGCGTCCCGTGACGATCTCGTGAGCGTCCCGCGCACAGCCCGGGCAGTCGCACGGCCACGCCGCCTGAGTGGCCGGTGCGGGGGTGCGGCGGCTCGTACGGTGAACCGGTGCCCCCGCTCTCCCCGCTGCTCCGCCGTGCCCTCACGACCCTGACCGCGCTGCTCCTGGCGGTGCTCGTGACCCCGTTGGCGGCGTCGGCCGGGGTACCCGCCGCGCTGCCGGGCGCGGCGGACCGCGCCTCCGCCGCGGAGCCCGCCGAGGCGCCGTCGCCGTCGCCCGTGCTGCTCGTCGGCGTCACCGGCCTGCGCTGGGACGACCTGAGCGCCGTCGGCACCCCGGCGCTGGCGGAGCTCGCCGCGACGGGCGCCGTCGGGAGCACGGTCGTCCGGAGCGTGCGCTCGTTCACCTGCCCGAGCGCCGGCTGGCTCGCCGTCGGCGCGGGCGGCCGCGCGGACGACACCCGGGTCGCGGACGGGAGCTGCCGCACCCTGACCGAGCCCGACGCCGCGGGCCGGGTGCCGGGCTGGGACGACTACGTCGCGGCGACGGACGCCTCCGCGTACGACTCCCGGCTCGGGCTGCTCGGCGACGCCGTCGCGTCGTCCGGTCTCGCCGCGACCGGCATCGGGCCGGGCGCGGCGGTCGCGCTCGCCGGTGCGGACGGCCGGGTGGTGGGGGAGCACGTCGACCGGCCGGAGGGCGTCGACGAGCTGCGCGACGCGACGGCGGCCGCGCTGGCCGGGTCGTCGCTGGTGGTCGTGGACGCGGGCTCGGTGCGCGACCCGGGCCGGGCGACGCGGGACCGCGTCGCGGCCGACCCCGCCGGCGACGAGGCGGACGCGTCCCCGGTGGACGCGACCCGCGCCGACCCGGCCCAGGAGGTCGGCCCCGAGGTCGTCGCCGAACCGGACCGCGCCGAGCAGGTCCGGGCGCTGGCCGCCCGCCTCGGCGCCGTCCTCGACGGCGCCCGCGCGTCCGCTGCGGACCCGACCGTCCTGCTGGTCTCCGTGGCCGACTCCGGCCGCCGCGCGCACCTGCAGGTGGCGGCGGCGACCGGCCTTGGCGAGCCCGGCGGCCTGCTCGGGTCCGCCTCGACGCGGCAGCCCGGTCTGCTCCAGACGACCGACGTCGCGCCGACCGTCCTCGACGCGCTCGGCATCCGGGACCGGGCGGCCGCGGGCGCGCTCGTGGGCGCGCCGGTGCGGGCCGCCGCGGACGACCGGTCCGGCACCGAGCGCGTCGCGGCGCTCGTCGACCAGAACCGGCGCGCGCAGGCGGTCGCGCCGCGCGTCTCGGGGTTCTACGTGCTGTGGGTCGGCGTCAACCCCGCGCTGTACGCCGCGGTGACCGTGGGGCTGACCCGCCGCGGGCGGTCGCTCCTCGCGTGGGTCCGCCGGCGGTCCCGGGCTGCGACGGAGGCGCCGCACGCGGACCAGGAGCAGGTCCAGGCCCGCGGGGTGCTCGAGGTGCTCCGCGTCGCCGCGGTCGCGGTCGCGTCGATCCCGGTGGCGACGTTCCTGGCGAACCTGGTGCCGTGGTGGCGCTCGGGCGAGCCGGGGTGGGTCCTCGGGCTGCTCGTGGCGGCGTTCGCGCTCGTGGCGTCGGCGGCGGCGTACGCGGTCCCGGCGTGGCGGCACGTCCCGCTCGGCCCGGTCGGCGTCGTGGCCGCGATCACGGCGACGGTGCTCGGCCTGGACGTCGCGCTCGGGGCGCGGCTGTCGCTCGACTCGCTGATGGGCCCGGGCTCGCTGGTGGCCGGGCGGTTCTACGGGTTCGGCAACCCGGCGCTCGCCCTGTTCGTCACGGCGACGACCCTCGGCGCGGTCGCGCTCGTCGACCCCCTGGTCCGCCGTGGCCGGCGCCGGTCGGCGACCGCGGTGGTCGCGCTCACCGGGCTGCTGACCCTCGGGGTGGTGTCCGGCATCGTGTCGACGACGCCGACCACCGGGGCGAACTTCGGCGGCCCGCCGGTGGTCGTCGCGGGCTTCCTCGTCCTGGTCGTGGTGACGGCCGGGGCCCGGCTCGGCTGGCGCCGGCTGGTGCTGGTGGTCGGCGCGGGGATCTCGGCCTCGGTCGTGCTGTCCGTGCTCGACTGGCTGCGGCCGGCCGACGAGAGGACGCACCTCGGCCGGTTCGTCGAGACCGTGCTGGACGGCGGGCTGGGCGGCGTCCTGCTCCGGAAGGCCGGGACCAACCTGCGCATCCTGCTCGGCAGCGAGCAGACCCTGCTGGCGATCGGGGGCCTGCTGCTCGTCGTGCTCCTCCTCGGGCGCCCCGCCCGCTCGGCGCTGCGGGCGGCCGACGGCGGTCCGTACGCGTGGCTGTCGGGCGGCGCGCCGCTGCGCGCGCTCACGCACGACGCCCCGCTCCTGGTCGGCGGGCTGACGGCGCTCGGGGTCGCGCTGGGGTTCGGGTTCGCGATCAACGACTCCGGCGTCGTCGTGCCCGCGACCGGCGTCGGGCTGGCGGTGCCGCTGCTGGTGGCCGCGTGCGCGACGTGGCTCCTGGGCCGCACCGCCCGCCCGGGCGGGTCTACGCCGTCCGCGCCATCCGCCGCGCCGCCCGCAGGCCGAACACCGCAGCCGGCCCGATCGTCGACCCCGGCCCGGGGTACGTCCGCCCCATGACCGACGCCGAGCTGTTCCCGGCCGCGTACAGCCCGTCGACGACGCTGCCGTCCTCGCGCAGCGCCCGTCCGTCGGCGTCGGTCAGCACGCCGCCCTTGGTGCCGAGGTCCCCGATGACGACCCGGAACGCGGTGAACGGGCCGCGCTCCAGCGGGCCGAGGTTCGGGTTCGGGTGCACCGTCGGGTCGCCGTAGTACCGGTCGTAGGCGGAGTTGCCGCGGCCGAAGTCGCCGTCGACGCCCGAGCGCGCGAAGCCGTTGAACCGCTGCACCGTGGCCCGGAACCGCGCGGGGTCGACGCCGATCCGGTCGGCCAGGTCGGCGAGCGACGGCGACTTCACGTACAGCCCCGCGTCGGCCAGGGCGCGCAGGGCGCGGGGATCGAGGGCGTAGTTCCGCAGGTAGCGGCGGGCGTGCCGCGCGTCGGCGACCAGCCAGTAGGCGCCGTCCGGGTCGTGCTCGAGCATGTGGTGGCCGAGCTCGACGTAGGACTCGGACTCGTTGGCGAACCGGTCGCCGCGGGCGTCGACCAGGATGGAGTACGGGAGCGAGCGCTCGCCGACCAGGAAGGCGGGCGGCTCGCCCGGCGTCGGCGACGCCACCGAGGCACCCCACCACGCGTCGTCCATGAGCTCGACCGCCGCGCCCGCCTCCTGCGCGATCGCGATCGGCCGGCCGACGTTCCCGGGGTTGCCCGACGGGGCGCCGTCGATGCCGTGGAACTTCTGCCGCCACTCGGCGTTGTGCTCGAACCCGCCGCCCGCGATCATCACGCCGCGGCGGGCGCGCACCACGACCGGCCGGCCCTCGCGGGTGACCCGCACACCCGTGACCCGGCCGTCCTCGACGACCAGCTGCTCCAGCGGGCTCTCCAGCCACAGCGACGCGCCGCCGCGCTGCACGACCGCGTCGAGGAACGACGTCGCGAGGGCGGCCCCGATCCCGGCGAGCCGCTGCCCGCGGGCGACCGCGCCCAGGGTGCGGAACACGAACCGGGCGCCGCGCACGAACCCGGCGGGCGTCGACCAGGCGCGCTCCAGCAGCCACATGTCGTCGGTCTTGATGGGCAGCGGGACCAGGGCGCGGCAGGTGGACCACCAGTCGCCGATCACCTTCGTGTCGAGGGGCTTCGCCTCGATCGCGCGGCCGATCTTCCCGCCCGGCAGCTCCGGGTAGTAGTCCGGGTAGTCGGTCGCCCGCACGAACCGCATGCCGTGCCGCTCCGCCGTGGTGACGAAGTCCGCGACCCCGTCGACGAACGCCTCCTTGCGTGCCCGGTCCGACGCCCGGCCGACGTCGCCCACGCACGCGTCGAGGTAGGTGAGCGCCTCGGCGCGGGAGTCGCCGACCCCGTCGCGCCGCATGAGCGGGTTGTCCGGCAGCCACATGCCGCCGCCCGACATCGCCGTGCTGCCGCCCCAGCGGTCCGTGCTCTCCAGCAGGAGCACGCTCAGGCCCTCGTCCACCGCGCCCAGCGCCGTGGCGAACCCGGCCGCGCCGGTGCCCACCACCACGACGTCGTAGACGTGCTCGTCGCTCGTGCCCATGCGGTCCTCCTCGACGCGATCCGGACACCGATGTCCGTTTGGGCCTCAGCATGGCCCGCGAGGGCGCCGCGGCGCAACGGCCGAGCGGAGGGCCGTCGGCGTGACGCGCCGCGCCGCGCCGCGGCGTCGCGTGCGCCGAGCGAGTACTCGACGCGTCGAGCGAGCAGCCGGCGCCTGCTCGCTCGACGTGTCGGCTGCTCGGTCGACCAGGAGGCGGAGCGGGCGGAGCGGACGGGAGCGGCGGGCGCGCTGGCAGAGGAGACGGCGCGGAGCCGGCGCGCGGCGCGCCGGGGCGCGGGTCAGGCGTCGGCGGGGCCGCCGACGACGAGCGTCGCCGCCGGGAGCTCGTCCGGCGCGTCGACGAGCACGCCCCGCAGCCCGAGCACGAGCGCGCGCCGCACGTGGCCGGCGGCGGCGTCCCCGGCCTCGACCGCGAGCACCCCCTCCGACATCGCGAACAGCAGCCGCAGGTCCTCGGCCGTGGCGTCGGGTCGCACGCGGCCGCGGGCGCGGGCGTCCGCCAGCGCCGCGTCGAGCAGCGCACCCGCCCGGCGCTCGACCTCCGCGACCGCCGGGTCGTCGGCGGCGTGCACCGCCCCGAACAGCCCGGGCGCGGCGACCTGCTGCGCCCCGATCTCGGCGACCAGGTGCTCGACCAGGCGCTCCGGCGGGAGCGTGCCGACGTGCCGCTCCAGCGCGTCGACCCGCGCCGCGTACACCGCGGCGACCAGGGCGAGCCGGTCGGGGAAGTGCCGGTAGAGCGTGCCGCGACCGACGCCGGCCCGCTGCGCCACGCGGTCGAGCGGGACCGCGGCGCCCTCCTCGCGGAACACGGCCTCGGCCGCGGCGACGATCAGCCGCCGGTTGCGCACCGCGTCCCGTCGCTCCGCCACGTGCCGAGGGTAGGGGACCCGGGTGCCAGGAAGGGCCCGGTGGGCCGAACGCCCGCGCGGCGACGGCGCCGCGTGCGAGGCTCGGGGGATGGCTGCCGACGACGACCGTCCCGCGCGCGCCCGCCCTCGCGCCCTGGTCGAGGTCGTGCACGACGCCCCCGCCGAGGACCCCGACCGCCGGCCGGGGTCTCGCCGCCCCGTCCGCCGCTGGGTCCCGCTCGTGGCGCTCGCGGTCCCGGTGGTCGCCGTCGCGACGGTGCTCGGGGTCCAGGCGGCGGGCGGCACGTTCGACCTCGACGCGGCCGTCGCGCGGGTCTCGGAGTCGTCCGACGGGCTCATGCCCTCCGGCAGCGACTACGGGTTCGGGTCGACCGGGTCCGCCGGGCCGGACGTCGGGCTCGCCGGCGGTTCGTCGGACGCCCCGGGCGGGCCCCACGAGGTCACGGTGCTGTGCGCCTCGGAGCGTGGGCGCGGCGCGCACCTCACCGTCACGGCCGGCGGCGAGGTGCTGGGCGAGGCCGACGTCGCGTGCTCGAACGGCGCCGACCGCGACGCAGAGCCGCTGGTCACGGTGCTGCCGCTGGACGACCTGAGCGGGAGCTGGTCGTTCGAGGTCCTCCCCGAGACGCAGGCCGCCGTCGTCGTCGTCCTCTCCTGACCGCGGCTCACCCCCGGCGCGTGACGACGCGGCGCGCGCCGCACGCCACGCTGGCGGCGTCGGGTCAGGACGCGGCGCGGGAGGGGGCGGGGCGGTGCTCTACCACATCCGGGTCGTCGGCCCCGAGCGGGACCTGGGCGGGCTGGGCGACTACGCCGACATCGTGGCGGCGCCGACCGGGGACGGAGCGATCCTGTCCTGCGAGGTGCCGGACGCCTCGGGCCTGACCGGGGTGGTGGCGCTGCTCTGCGACCTCGGGGTGGACATCGCGGAGCTCCAGGCGGTGTCCCGTCGCGCGTGACGCCGGCGGTCACCCCACGGCGCGGAGCACCGGCGACCACCCCGGCCCCGGCTCCGGCGCGTAGAGCCGCAGCACCAAGCTGAACGGCCCTGGCGGTACGGGGAGCCACCCGGCCCGGCCGGCGGCGTCGACCGGGGTCTCGTGCTGCAGCGCCACGACCAGCGCGCCGTCGGGTGCCCGGGGCAGGTCCGGCGTCCCCGGTCCGAGGGCGTACCGGCGGGCGCGGTTCGCGACGAGCTCGCCCGACGGCTCGGCGTGCGCCGCGAGCGACCAGTGCAGCCGGGCGGGGACCGGGGCGGGCAGGGTCATCCGGTACCGCCGGTGGCCGGCCAGGGGTTCGCCGTCGACGGCGCGCCACCGCAGGGTGCGGACCTCGTCGGGCTCGGGCGCGTGCAGCTCGTGCTCCGCGGCGACGGCCCGGCGCAGCGACGCCGACCCGGCCCCGGCACCGCCCGCGCCCCCCGCCGGCGCCGCCGCCCCCAGGCCCTCCCGGCGCAGCGCGTCCTCGAGCTGCGCCGCCCCCAGCGCCGCCCCGCGGGCGACCAGCACCCGGGTCCGCGCGTCCGGGCCGTGCGCTCCCCACCCCTCCGGCCCGCCGGGCAGCACGCCGAGGCGCACCCACCGCTCGACGCGCTCGCGGTCCGCCGGATCCGTGGGCCGCGCGAGCCGGAGCAGCAGGGCGAGGTAGTCGACGAACCCGGCCCCCCAGGCGCGCTCCTCGTCCCACGGCAGCCACGCGACCGACGGCGCAGGCCGGGGCGGGGTGACGCCGCCGAGCGCGTGCAGGGGCCGCACCCGGTACGCCCGCTGCACGGCCCGCGCGGCGGGCAGGTCGCCGGGGCGGGGCACCGCGGTGCGGGTGAGCACCCGCACCAGCGACGACGTCGACCGCAGCACCCCGCGCACCCCGGGCGGGACCGGCCCGTCCCAGCCCGGGCCGACGACGGCCCAGTCACCCGCGCGCGTCCCGGTCCGGGCGGCCCCGACGTGCGCGACCGTGCGCCCCAGCAGGTCGATCACCTGCGCCCCGGAGTACAGCCCGGCGGGTAGGTCGGCGTGGCCGACGACGGCGGGCTCGGCGCGCAGGTCGAGCCAGGCGCTCGACCGCAGCAGCAGGGGGTCCGCGGACCGGGTGCCGTCGCCGGGCACGGGCGGCCCGTCGTCGTGGTCGAGCAGCCCGAGCGCCGCGACCCCGGTCCGCAGCTCGGTGCGCAGCTCCCGGTATCCCAGGAGCGCGGGGTGCGCCCACACCGCGGCCTCGGCGGCGGCCCGCACCACCTCCGGGTCGTGCGGGACCGGGACCGGTGCGGGCAGGGTCTCCGGCATCGCCCACCGTCCTCGCGTCCGTCCCGCACCGACGCCCACCAGCACAGCCGTGCGCGCCGCGCGTGGCCTCACCCGCGGCGCGTGAGCCGGGCACCGCGGGACCGCGGATCTGCGCGCGGGCCCCGGGCTCACCCGGCGCGGGTGAGGGAGTCAGGGGAGAACGTGACTCACGATCACCCCGGATCTGTCACTGTGGTGGCGGGCCAACCCGGGACGCGCGAGCAGGCGGTCTACGGTGAGGTCGGGCACGCGTCGGGAGGCGTGGAATGGACGCTGGGGACATCGGCGGGGCGGCACGTCGTGGGCGACCGGGCGTGCCTCGCGGTCGCGCGGCCCCGGGGGGCAAGTTCACGGTCCCGCGACCGCCGCGCGGCCTGGTCGTGCGGTCGCGGTGCGACGAGGCGCTGGCGGCGACGGTGGCCGCGCACCGGCTGACGGTCGTGAGCGCGCCGGCGGGTTTCGGCAAGACGACGCTGCTCGCGCAGTGGGTGGCGCGCGCGCCGGGCCGGGTGGCGTGGGTCTCGCTCGACCCGCTCGACGACGAGCCCGGGCGCCTGGTGCGGGTTTTGGGCGACGCGCTCGCGCGGATCGCGCCCGGCGCCCGGCCCGAGGAGGACCCGGTGCCCGACCGGGGGCTGGCGACCGTCGCCCGGCGGCTGGACGCCCTGGTCACGGCGCTCGAGGCACTGCCGCCGGACACGGTGGTCGTGCTCGACGACGTGCACCTGCTCTCCGCGCGCACCTCCCGCGAGGTGCTCGGACCGGTGCTCCGCTACGCCGGTCCCCGGTTCGTGCTGGCCGGCCGGTACGACGCGGCGCTGCCGGTCAACCGGATGCGCATGGCCGGCGAGGTCGGCGAGCTCCGGGAGCGGACGCTGGCGTTCACCGAGGAGGAGGTCGCCGACGTCGTGCGCGCGGTGGGCGTCCCGGGCGACGCCGCGGCGGTCCGGGCGCTCTGGGAGATCACGCGCGGCTGGCCGGTCGCGGTGCGGCTGGCGCTCGCGGCGGACGTGCTCGACGGGTCGGGCGAGCCGCTGGCGCACCTGCGCGACCGCGACGTGCCGATCACGGGGTACCTCGTGGAGGAGGTCGTCGGGTCGCTGCCGGACGACCTCGCCGACTTCGTGCTGCGCGCGAGCGTGGCCGACCAGGTCGACCCCGAGCTCGCCGAGGCGCTGGTGCCGGGCGGGGCCCGGCTGCTCGACGAGTGCGTCGGCCGCGGGCTGTTCCTCACCGACGTCGGCGACGCCGGTGACGGCCCGGTGTACCGGTGGCACGCCCTCGTGGCCGCGCACGCGCGGGTCGTCCTGACCCGCCGGGACCCGCTCGCGGCGCGGGTGGCGCACCGGGTGGTCGCCGCCCACCTCGGTCCCCGCGACCCGGCGGCGGCGATCCGGCACGCCCTGGACGGGCACGCGCCGGACCTCGCGGCGCGGGTGCTCGGCGAGCGGTGGCCGGACCTCGTGGTGCGCGGCGACGTCGGCCAGGTGCGCGGGCTGCGCGCGGCGCTCCCGCCGCGGTACCGCAGCGACCCCGACGTCCTGCTGGCGCTCGCGGCCGCGCACGCCTACGAGGCCGACGGCGCGGGCGACGACGACGGCGGACCGGCGTGGGTCGGCGAGCTGGTGCGGACGTTCCTCGGCCCGGGCCGCCCGGCGCTGGAGGAGTCGGTGCGCCGCGGGCGGGCCCTGCTCGACGGCGGGGTGCCCGACAGCGGGGTGCCCGACGACGCCGTCCGGGCGCTCGCCCTGTACCTCGTGGGCCGAGCGGAGCTGCAGCAGTACGGCCCCGACCCGGCCGCGCTCGGGCACCTCGCGGCCGGCGGCGCGCTCGCCGCCGAGCGGGGCTGGGTCGCGCTCGAGCTCGGCTGCCGGGCGGAGGAGGCGCTCGCGGCCTCGCTGCGTGGCGACGTCGGCGCCGCGCTGGAGGGGGCGCGGGCCGTGCTCGCCACCGCGGCGCTGCACGAGTGGCAGGGCGCGAGCATCGTCGCCTCGGCCCACCTGGCGTGCGGCGTCGCGTCGTACTGGCGCGACGAGCTGTGCGCGGCCGCGGGACACCTGCGCGCCGCGATCGAGGCCGCGGGCCGGAACCGGCGCGAGGTCGCGGTGCACGCCGCGGGCGTGCTGGCGATCGTCTGCCTGGCGCAGGGCGACGCGCCCGGGCTCGCGCGGGCCCGGGAGATCACCGACGCCCCCTGGCCGGACGGCGCCGCGCCCGAGCACCTGACGGCGTTCCGCGACTTCCTCACCGCCGTGCAGCTGGGCGCCGAGGACCGCCCGCGCGAGGCGCTGGCGATCGTCGACGAGTCGTCGGTCGCGTTCGCGGACCCGCTCGCCCTCGGCTGGCAGAGCGACCAGCTGCTGCGCATCGGGGACATCGAGGGCGCGGAGCGCGCGCTGCGGGCGGCCGAGCGCGCCGCGGCCGGGGCGGCGGCGGTCCTCGGGGCGACTCCCGCGCAGGTGCGGGTCGCGAACCTGGCGGCCGCCGCCGCGCTGCACGCCGACGAGGACGCGGGTGCGGCGCACGTGGCGCTGGAGGCGGCGCTGGCGGCCGCCGAGCCGCACGGGCTGGTCCGCCCGCTCCGGGACCGCGCGGCCGCCCTGCACCCGCTGCTGTCGGCGCACCTCGAGTGGGGGAGCGCGCACGAGCCGCTGGTCACGCGGCTGCTCGTCGCCGAGCACGAGGCACCGACGCCGCGGGCCTCCGCCTGGGACCTGACGCCGCGGGAGCGGGACGTGCTGGCCTGCCTGCGGTCGTCCCTGACCTCGGAGGAGATCGCGGGCTCGCTGTTCCTGTCGATCAACACGGTGAAGACCCACATGCGGGCGATCTACCGGAAGCTCGGCGTCGACGGGCGACGGGCCGCCGTGCGGACGGCGGTGCAGCGCGGCCTGCTCTGACCCGCCGCCCCGCGTCAGGTCGACACGGGCCGCAGCTCGCCGCCGTGCACCACCAGCGCCCAGAGCACCGTGACGCACAGCCCGATCGAGACCAGGGACCACCACGGCGTCGCCGGCAGGGCGGCGAACTGCAGCAGCAGCTCCAGGCCGACCAGGACCACCGCGGTCACCCGGGCCCAGGTGGCGGCCGTGGTCAGCAGGGAGACGCCGACCACGAACACCAGGGCCGACACCGCGAGGTGCACCCAGCCCCACGTCGAGACGTCCACCGCCGCCAGCCCGTAGCTCGTCCAGGCGACGATCGTGTGCGGCGAGAACACCGCGACCAGGCCGCTGAACATCCCCCACAGGCCCATGAGGATCATCATGAGCGCGGCGAACCAGATCCAGCCGACCCAGGCGGTCTCCCGCGGCCGCACCCGGGTACCCGGGGCGGCGTCGGTCTTCGTCATGGTCGTCTCCTCACCCCGGGACGACGTCCGGGTCCCGGTCCGGCTCCCGCGACCGCTCAGGCGTTCTCGTCGAACGCCTGGCGCAGCCGCGCCTCCTCGTCCTCGGACAGGTTCGTCTGGATGAGCTCGGGGTGGATGCCCTGCTCCTTGAGGGCCCCGAACACCTTGTCCGGCACCGCGCCGGACGACAGCAGGAACAGCGCCGACGTGCCGGGCGTGACCTTGCTGCGCACCGACTGGATGAAGTCGTCGTCGATGCCGACGTCGGTGAGCGACCCGGCGAGCGCGCCGGCCGCCGCACCGATCGCGGCGCCGATGAGCGGGATGAAGAACAGCAAACCGAAGAGCATGCCCCAGAAGGTGCCGCCCAGGGCGCCCGCGGCGGCGAGGCTGTGCGCCTGCCGGGTCTTCGGCTTCGACTTGTCCGGGTCCCAGGACACCGTGGCGGCGTCGTGCACCTGGATGAGCTCCTGCTTCGCCAGCGACTCGAGCGCCTGCTCGGCCTGCTGCGCGCCGCCGGGGGTCTCGAACTTCCACACGCTGAGAGTGGCCACCGTCGTGCTCCTTCGTCGGTTCGTCGTGCTCGTCGGTCTCGTCGCCGGGTGGGACGTCTGCCAGCCTCACCGGGGCGGCGAACGCCGCGCATCGCCCGGGCCGGGTGACCCCGCGGGTCCGCGGCGGGTCATCCGCGGAGGACGACGCCGCGGGGCCGCCGGGGCGCGAGGCTCGTCGCGAGCACCGACGACCGGGGGGAGTCGCCATGCCCGAGGACCGTGCCGCGACGGCGCTCGGCCACGCCCCGGACGCGGGCGGGCAGGAGCGGGCCGGCCCGAGCCCGGGGGAGCCCGACCCGGTGCTCGCGCCGGGAGCCCCGCGCCTCGCGCTCGCCGCGGTCGCCGCCGCGGGCGGCCTGGCCCTGGTCGTCGCGCGCGCCCGCGCCGGCGTCGCGCTCGAGCCCGTCGCGTGGGAGGCCGCCGCTCAGGTGGTGGGCGCCGCGACGCTGCTGCTGCGCCGGGAGGCGGTGGCGCTCGCCGTCTGCCTCGCGCTGTGCCTGGTGTCGCCCGTGCTCGCGACCCCGGTCGCGCTGTACCTGGTCGCGCGGTGGGCCGGTCCGCGCGCGGCCTGGCTCGGCCTGGTCGCCGCGCTGCTGATGGTCTGGCCCGTGTGGCAGGTCACCGCGTTCCGCACGGGCGTGGCGGTGCCGCTCCTGCTGCTGCTCGACGTGCTCGTGCCCTGGCTGGCCGGGCGGGGGCAGCGGTCGGCGGCGCACGCGGCGGTGCTGCGGGTCGCCCAGGAGCGCGCCGCCGCGGAGGCCGCCGCGCTCGCGGTCCGGCGGGCCGAGCGCACCCGGCTGGCCGGGGAGCTGCACGACGTCGTCGCGCACCGGATCAGCCTGATCGTCCTGCACGCGAACCTGCTGGACGCCGCCACCGACGACCCGGCCGTGCACGCCGCGGCGGGGGAGATCCGGGACACCGGGCGCGCGGCGCTGGACGAGATGCGCGAGGTGCTGCGGCTGCTGCGGCGGGACCCCGGCGAGGACGGGCTGGCCCGGCACGCGCTGCCGGAGGTCGAGGGGCTGGTCGCCGCCGCGCGGGACGTCGGGCAGCCCGTCACCGCCGTGGTCGCCGCCGCGCACCGCGACCCGCCCGACCCCGCGGAGCGCACCGCCGTCCGGGTCGTCCGCGAGGGCCTGACCAACGCCGTCCGGCACGCGCCCGGCGCGGGCACCCGGGTCCTGGTCGAGGACGCCGGGCCCGAGCTGCACGTCCAGGTGCTCACGACCGAGGCGCGGTCGGTGCCGACGGGGCTCACCACCGGCGGCACCGGCCTGGCCGGGCTGCGGGAGCGGGTGGCGCTGGTCGGCGGCCGGCTGGACGCCGGGCCGACGCCGGCCGGCGGGTTCCTGCTCGACGCCCGGCTGCCGAGGCGGGCGACGCCGGCGTGATCCGGGTGCTGGTCGTCGACGACGAGGCGCTGTTCCGGCAGGGCATCGCCCGCCTCGTCGCCGCCGCGCCCGACCTCGAGGTCGTCGGCGAGGCGGCCGACGGGCGGGCCGCCGTCGAGCAGGTGCGCGCGCACCGGCCCGACGTCGTGCTGCTCGACATGCAGATGCCGGTGATGGACGGCCTGAGCGCCGCCCAGGAGATCCTGCGGGCGGGCACCGGCGCGGCCGTGGTCGTCCTCACCAGCTTCCTGTCCGACCGGTACATCGTCCCGGCGCTCCGGCTGGGGGCCGCCGGCTACCTGCTCAAGGACAGCTCGGTCGACGAGCTGCACCGGGGGATCCGCGCCGCGGCGGCGGGGGACGCGATGCTGTCGCCGACCGTGACCCGGCGGCTGCTCGACGCCGTCGGGCCGGCGCTGTCCGGGCTGGCGCAGGAGGCCCGGGACCGGGTCGCGCCGCTCAGCGCCCGGGAGCGGGACGTGCTCGCCTGCGTGGCGGAGGGGCTGTCGAACGCGGAGACGGCGCGGCGGCTGTACCTGGCGGAGCCGACCGTGAAGGCGCACCTGGCGCACGCGATGACGAAGCTCGGCGTCGAGAACCGGACCCAGGCGGCGATCGTGGCGCACGACGCGGGGCTGGTGCCGCCCGCCGCGGGCTGACCTGCCGACGTCCAGGAGCATCCGTTCGGACCGGGTCGGACGAGCCGGTCGGACGAGGTCGCGGGAGTGCCCGCGGCGGGAGCGTGGTGGGTGTCGACGGGAGCGGGCAGGCCGCCCCCGCACAGCCCCCAGGAGCCCGCCATGTCGTCCCTCGCCCTCGTCCTCGCCGCGTCCGTCTCCGGCGCGACGCTCGTCCTCCCGGCCGCCCCGGCGACGCCGGCGACGGACCTCGCGGCGGCGGGCGGGCACGGGATCGTCTGCACGGCCGCGGCCCCGGCGGCGTCGACCTCGGTGCTGCGATCCGCCGCCTGGACCGAGGACGTCCCCGGGTGGACCGAGACCGTCCGGGCGGCGTGGACCGAGGACGTCGCGCCGCGGACGGAGACGGTGCGCGCGGCGTGGACCGAGGAGGTGCCGGCATGGACGGAGACCGTCCGCGAGGCGTGGTCCGAGCGGGTGCTCGTCACGCCCGCGCACACCGCCGAGGAGGTCGTCACGGAGGCCTGGGAGGAGACGGTCGTGGACGCGCCGGCGTGGACCGAGACGGTCGACCACCCCGCCGTCACGCGCACCGTCGAGCACCCGGCAGTCACCCGGACCGAGTGGCTCATAAAGCAGAAGAACGGGAACGGCTCGGAGTGGACCGCGGACCGGTCCACGTTCCCCGGGAACGGCTGGCGGGTCGTCGACCAGCGGGAGACCGTCGTGGCGCCTGCGTGGACCGAGACCGTCGTCGACCGCGCCGCGTGGACCGAGACGATCGAGCACGCGGCCGTGACGCACGTCGAGCAGCACCCCGCGGTCACCCGGACCGTCGACGTCCCGGACGAGTGGGGCACCGTCGAGCACCCGGCCGAGACCGTCGAACACGCCGCGACGACCGTGCAGCACCCGGCCGAGACGGTCGACCACCCCGCCCGGACGGTCGAGCACGCGGCCGTCACGGTCGACCACCCGGGGCGGACGATCCTGCACCCGGCCGTGCTCGACGAGGTGCCCGGCGACCCCGGCGCGGCCTCCTGCGTGGCGGCGGCCGACCCGGGCGCGCTGCCCGTCGCGGCGGCGCTGGTGGACCCCGCGCTGGTGCGCCCTGCGGCGCTGCCGGCCGACGCGGTCGCGCCCGCGGCGGTGACGTCGTCGGCGGTGCTGGCGGCGACCGGGTCGGACGCGGGGGGCCTCGCC
>NZ_JAGXJG010000020.1:0-63498 GCF_019091725.1 Cellulomonas sp. GbtcB1
TCGCCGGCCGCCGCTCCCCCGGCCGCCGTCCCGGCGCCGGCCCGCGCCCCGGACCTCGAGGTCGCCCCGCTGCCGGCCGCGCCGCGCCCGGGCGGGCCGCTGGTCGTCGTCCAGGGCGACCGCGCCCTCGACGTCGTCCCCGTGTCCGCCACGGCGGTCGTCGTGACGTTCGCCTCGGGCGCCTGCGCCGTGCTGCCCACCCTGCCGGGCCGGGTCACGCTGGCCACCGTCGAGCGCGGCTGCCTCGTCGACTGCGCGCTGCCGCGCGCCCCTGGTGCCGACGGCGGCCCGCCCCCGCCCGGGGTCGACGGCGCGGTCGCCCGCCGGGCGCTGGCCGCCGCGTGGTCCCGGTTCGGGCTGCGCCCGGACGACGAGGACGACGGGGACGACGGCCTCGACCGGGCCCCCGGGCGGGCTGGGCCCGACCCCGTGCCGGACCGGCCCGAGCGCCCCGCGGTCGCGATCGACACCGACCCGCTCGCCGCCCTCTACCGCGCCTGGGAGCTGCACGACCGCGGCCGGCGCGCGGCGATCGCGGACCTGGCGACCCCCGGTTCCCCCGGCGCGCGGCTGTTCGACGTCGTGCTGCTGGCCTCCGGCCCCGACCCGGGCCACGACGACGAGCCCGTGGACTGGTCCGACCTGCTGACCCCCGTCCCGCTGCTGTCCCGCGGCTGGCCGCTGCTCGCTGCCGCACCGCCCGCCGTGCGGGACCACGCCCTGTCGTTCCCGGCGCGGCTGCCGTCGCACTGGACCCTGTTCGCCGCCGAGAACGCCGCGCGCGTCGCGGAGGTCGCCGCCGCGGCCGCCGTACCGGCCCGACCCGAGGAGGAGCCATGAGGACGCTCGTGCTGGTGCACGGCAGGGCCCAGGAGCACAAGGACCCGCTGGCGGTGAAGCGCGAGTGGCTCGCCGCGCTCGACGAGGGCGCGCACCACGCCGGCCGCCCGCTCGACCTGCCCGACGAGCGGGTCCGGCTCCCCTACTACGGGCAGACGCTGTTCGACCTGGTCTCCGGGGACGCCGAGCACGCCGCGGAGGTCGTCGTCCGCGGTGCCGACGCCGGGCCGGACGCCGAGACGCTGTTCGTCCGCGAGGCGCTGCTGGAGATCGCGGAGCAGGCCGGCGTCGCCGAGGACGCCGCACGGGAGGCGGGCGCCGACGGCCCGGTCGAGCGCGGCCCGATGAACTGGCGCTGGGTCCGGGCGACGCTCACCGCGCTCGACCGGCTGCCCAACGTCAGCGCGTGGTCGATCGCGCTGGCCACCCGGGACGTCTACCAGTACCTGCACAACGTGCGGGTCCGGGACACCATCGAGGACGGGGTGCGCCAGGCGCTCGACGGCACCGACGGGGCGGTCGTCGTCTCGCACTCGCTGGGCACCGTCGTCGCGTACAACCTGCTGCGCCGGGAGGCGGCCACCCGCGGCTGGGACGTCCCGCTGCTCGTGAGCGTCGGCTCCCCGCTCGGCGTGACGAACATCAGCCGCACGCTGCGGCCCGTGTCCTGGCCCGCGCCCGTCGGGGCCTGGTTCAACGCCTACGACCCCGACGACCTCGTCGCCCTGCACCCGCTCACGGCGCCCTGGTTCCCGGTCGACGGCATCGACGACTACGGCAAGGTCGACAACCCGACGTCGAACCAGCACGGCATCTCGGGCTACCTGTCGGACGCCCGGGTCGCCGCGACGATCCTCGAGGCGCTTGAAGGATGAGGCGGCACGGAATGCGGTCGGCGGGGCGCCGGGCGCGGGCTAGCATCTCGCCCTTGTGAGCCGACTCGTCGAGACCGTCCTGCCCGCCCGGCTGGGCACCCCGTTCCGGTGGCTCATCGCGTCGTCCTGGACCAGCAACCTCGGCGACGGCATCGCCATGGCGGCGGGCCCGCTGCTGGTCGCGTCGCTCACCGACGACGCGCGCCTGGTGGCGCTCGGGGCGACCGTCCAGTGGCTGCCCCCGCTGCTGTTCGGGCTCCTCGCCGGGGCGCTGGCCGACCGGTGGGACCGCCGCCGGATCGTCCTCGTGGTCAACTGGGTGCGGGTGCTCGTGCTCGGGGTGCTGACCACGACCATCGGCACCGGCCACGCCTCCATCGTCCTGGTCCTGGCCGTGCTCTTCGCGCTGGGCACCGCCGAGGTGTTCGCCGACAACGCGGCGCAGACCTTCCTGCCGATGCTCGTGCGCCGCGACGACCTCGCGCTGGCGAACTCCCGGCTGCAGACCGGCTTCATCACGGTCAACAAGCTCGCGGGTCCGCCGCTCGGCGCCGCCCTGTTCGCGGCCGGCGCGGTCTGGCCGTTCGCCGGGCAGGCGCTCCTCGTGGCGGCCGCGGCCCTGCTCGTCGCGCGCATCGTCCTGCCCGCGGTCCCGCGCGACCCGGAGCGCCGCAGCCACCTCGGGCGGGACATCGCCGAGGGCTTCCGGTGGACGGTCCGGCACCCCGCGGTCCGCACGCTCGTGCTCACCATCTTCATCTTCAACATCACGTTCGGGGCGGCGTGGTCGGTGCTCGTCCTCTACGCCACGCGGCGGCTCGGGCTCGGCGAGATCGGGTTCGGCCTGCTGACCACCGTCAGCGCGGTCGGCGGGCTGGTCGGCGGCGTGATCTACGGCTGGATCACCCGGCGGGTCAGCCTCGGGAACCTCATGCGGATCGGGCTGATCGTCGAGACGCTGACCCACCTCGGGCTGGCGCTGACCCGGCAGGCCTGGGTGGCCATCGGGATCTTCTTCCTGTTCGGCGTGCACGAGCTCGTCTGGGGCACGACGTCGGTGAGCGTCCGGCAGCGCGCCGTTCCGCGGGCGCTGCAGGGCCGGGTGGGCAGCGTGTACACCGTCGGCGTGTTCGGCGGGCTCGTCGTCGGGTCGGCCGTCGGCGGCGTGCTCGCGGAGCACTGGGGTGTGACCGCGCCGTTCTGGTTCGCCTTCGCGGGGTCGGCGCTGTTCGTGGTGCTGATCTGGGGGCAGCTGCGGCACGTCGCGCACACCGACGACGCCCCGGAGCCGCTGCCGGAGGACGAGGCGCCGGCGCAGCGGACGGTCGACGCGCCGGAGCCCGAGGTGCGCGAGCGCTGACGCCCACCGACCCCGGACGCGGGGCGGCGACGCTCCCGCGAGTTCGGTGGTCCTCGCCGGGTTCGGTACTCAGGAGCACCGAACCCGGCGGGAGGCACCGAACTCGGGGGCGAGACCGCCCCGCGGGGCGCGAGCACGTTCACGCCCGCCGGACGACCGCGCCCTCCGGCGGCACCACGTGCCGGCGCGGCGCCCAGGAGCCGTCCGCGGACCGCTCCTCGTAGGCCCCGAACGCGATCGGCAGGCCGCGGGCGCGCGCCGGGTCGGGGCCGTCCATCGCCTGCAGGTGCACGTGCGGCTCTGTGGCGTTCCCGGAGCAGCCGCACGCGCCGACCGGCTCCCCCACCGCGACGACCTGCCCGGCCCGCACCCGCACCGACCTCGCGCGCAGGTGCGCCACCGCCACGCACGCGCCGTCGGCCCGCGTCACCACGACGTGGTTCCCGGCCACCGCCGCGATCCCGCGCCGCAGCCGCCCCGCCTGCCCGAGCGCGTACGGCAGCAGGGTCAGCGGCGAGCGGCGGCCGCCGTGGTCGGGCTCGCCGTCGTGCACGCGGACGACCGTCCCGCCGACCGGGGCCAGCACCGGCCGACCGAACCCGACGAACCGCTCCGGCGGCTCGACGGCCAGCACGGTGCGCCAGTCCACGACCCGCGCCGACCGTCCGTCGGCGTCCGTGCCGACCAGGTCGATCGCGTACCGCAGCGCGAGCAGGTCCGTCCCGTGGCTCGGCACCCGGCGCGCGGGACTGTTCTCGACCCGCCAGCACCCGTCGCCGGGCAGGTCGAGCAGCACCACGGGCCCCGCGCCGTCGCCGCTCACGCGCGCCACCCTCCCACGCCGCACCGCGCCCGCGCCGCCCGCCGTCGACCCCCTCCGGCCCTCGCCCGCCCCCGCTTCCCCCGCCCGCGCCCGCGCTTCCCCCGCCCGCGCCCGCGCTTCCCCCGCCGAGATAGGACCCCCCCCTGTCGAGATAGGACCGTGGGCGGTCCTATCTCGACGGCACGGTCCTATCTCGGCGGGAGGGCGAGAGGGCGAGAGGGCGGGAGGGCGGGAGGGCGAGAGGGCGGCGGGGCGGGAGGCCGAGGGCGCGTCAGGGCTCCCAGCCGGAGGCTGACGCGACCGTGGCCGCCAGTTCCTCGACCGTGCGGCCGTCCGTGGCCACCCGGGTGACCCACGGTCCGGCGGCGCGGTCGAGCAGCTCCGCCGCCGCCGCCGAGCGGTCGAGGTGCTCCCGGAGCGCCGACCCGATCTCCCGTGCCCCGAGCCGGGTGCGGATCGTGCGCGCGGACGCGGTGAGGAGCACCCCGGACACCCGCGCCCGGCCGCCGAGCGCCCGGGTGACCAGCTCGCGCTCGAGGACGCTCACCGTGTTCACGTACACCAGCCGCCGGTAGCCGGCCGCGGCGTACGTGCCCCACACCGCCCGGAGGTTCGCCTCGGTCAGCGCGGTGCCGTGCGGGTCGGACGCGGGCTTCGGATACGCGGCCGACAGGTTGTCGCCGTCGACCAGGCAGTGCGCGAGCCCGGACCGCTGCCAGCGCGCCGACAGCTCGAACGCGACCGACGACTTGCCCGAGCCGGACCGCCCGGCCACCAGCAGCACCTCCGGCTCCATGCCGCCCTCCCTCCGGCTCGCCGCGCCGCGTCAGCCGGCCGCGACGCCCGCGACCGGCTTGGTCCGCGACCGCCCGGCCGTGTCCTTGAGCACCACGTACTTGAGGTCCACGTGCGGCTCCAGCGCGCTGAACTTGTCGTTCGGCGCGCCGATCACCAGCTGGAACCCGAGCCCGCGCCATGCGCCGATCGCCCGGCCGGTGAACCGCGCGTCCGCCTTGATCAGCGCCTCGTCGAGGAACACCGGGGCGTACCGCGGGCGCGGGGCCCCGGCGTCGCCGAGCTGGTACCGCAGGGCCGCGCCGACGATGAACGCCACGAGCTCCTGCGACTCGCCGCCGGACTTCTCGCCGATGTGGTCGTACAGCGCGACGTGGTTCCCGTCGAGGTCGACCTTCTCCGCGCTCAGCCGCACGTGCCGGCGCACGTCGACCAGGTCGGCGAAGTCCGGGGACGTCCGGCGGATCCGGTCGATGACCTTCGCCATCCGGTGGTACCGGCGCTCGCGATCGGCGTCGGACGCCTCGGTGGCCAGCAGCTCCTGGAGGTCCTTCAGCTCCTTGCGGAACCGCGCGACGACCGTCGACTGCGTGTCCCGGGCGTCGATCCGCAGCCGGTGCCCGTCGTCGGCGAACGGCAGGTCCGCGAGGATGTCGTTGACCGGCTGGATGCGCTCCTTGATCTCCCGGACCGACCGGCTCAGGCCGTGGTGCAGGTCCGTGAGGTCGTTGCCGGACAGCCGCAGCAGGCTCTTGCGCCACTCGGCCTCGAGCTCGTGCAGCCCGGACGTCTCCAGCGCCCCGAGGATGCGCGCGAAGTCGGCGTACGAGGCGTCCGGGTCGGTGCCGAGGTTCGGGTCGGGCCAGCGTTCGACGAACGTCTCGAACGTCCGGCGCAGCGCCTCGCGCGCCGCGCCGATCGTCTGCTGCGCGGCGAGCAGGTCGGTGCGCAGGATCTCGTTCGCCCGCGCGACGGTGCTGTCGAACGCGGCGAGCGCGGCGGCGGGTGCCGGGCGCGACCCGCCCGGGCCACCCGCGCCGGTCGGCGTCCCGCCGAGCAGCGCGTCCAGGTACGCCCGCTGGTCCTCGCCGACCGTCACGCCCGCGTCCTGCGCCTCGTCCAGCGCGAGCTGCGCGGCGTCCACCTCGTCCGTGATGGTCGACCAGCGCCCGCCGAGGTCCTCCGCGGAGCCCTTGGTCCGGCCGACCTCCTCGGTCAGGTCGCGGATCGTCCTCTCGAGCTCGACCACGCGCTGCTGCAGCCGGGTGACCTCGGGATTGCCGGACGTGACGTCCTCGATCACCGTCGCCCAGCGGGCGCGCTCGGCCTCGACCGCGGCGACGTCCACCTGGTCCCAGCTCACCGCGTCGAGCTGCTCGTACGCGCGGAGCTCGACGTCGTGCGCGTCGAGGCGGTCCTCGGCGGCGCGCACCTGGCGCTCCGCGTCGTCCAGCCGGGCCTGCGCCGCCGCGATCTGCTCGTCCAGGTGCGCCAGGCGGCGGGTGTTGGTGAACCCCAGGACGTTGGCGCGGCCCTGGCCGCCGTGGGCGCCGCGGCGCCCCTCGGAGACCTGGCCCGAGCGGGTCAGCGCCTTGGGGTGCTGGGACAGCTCGCCCGGGGTGTCGACGCAGACGAACGCGAACCGGCTCGCGAGCTCGCTGCGCAGCCAGCCCGTGAACGGGCCGTTCCGGAAGTCGAGCCGCCCCGGGAGCGTCCGGGGGTCCAGCGCCACGTCCGACCGCAGGTCGGTCGGCACGCCCTCGAACCGGATGCGGCGCGCCGTCGGCACCGCGTCGATCGCGCGGCGGAAGGCCGTCACGTGCGCGGCGTCGATCAGCAGCAGCGTCGCGAACCCGCCGAGCGCCAGGTTGAACGCGTCCCGCCACGGCTCGTGCTCCGTGCGGACCTCGATCAGCTCGGCGACGAACGGCAGCTCCTCGGGCGTCAGCCCGGCGGCCTCGGCCAGCGCCGCCCGCGCCCGGTGCAGGTCGCCCGGGATGTTGTCCTGCCGGCGCGCCACGGCCTCCCGGTCGGAGCGCAGCACGGCCAGGTCGACCCCGGCGGCCTTCTTCTCCGACATCGCGGTGCCGAACTCCGCACGCGCCTCGGACTTCGCGTCGCCGTCGGCCTGGGCCTGCCGGCCGCGCGCCGCCAGCGCGTCGAACTCCTTCTCGCTCGACACCGTGGTGCCGAACGCGGTGCGCAGCACGTCGTCGAGCCGGCCGCGGGCACGGGTCACGCGCTCCAGGCGGTCTTCGGTCGCGACCAGCTCGCGCTGCGCGGTCGCCAGGCGGTCGCCGCCCGACGACCACAGGGTCTCCCGCACGCCCTCCAGCTCGGACCGCGCGGCGGCGATCCGGCCGGTGGTCTCCGCGGCGCGCTTCTCGGCATGCTGGTGCTCGCGGCCCAGCTCCTCCTCGACGGCGCGCAGCAGGCCCAGCCGGCGCTCGTGCCGCCACAGGGTCGCGGTCGACCGGTCGTCGTCGAGCGTGCCCACCCGGTCGATGACCCGCAGCCGCTCGGCGGCCTCGTCCAGCGCCTCGCGGTGCGCGCGGATCGGCTCCAGCGCCTTCACCTGCTGGCGGGCGGTGATCATCTGCTCGCGGGTGCCGGACAGCTTGTCGAACTGCTCGACCACCGCGTCGGCCGTCGCGAACGTGCTCGGCTCCTCGAGCACCATCGCCTTGTACAGGGCGTCGACGGTGGTGATCTGCTGGCCCGCCTGGATCCGGCCGAGCAGGGCGACCGCCTTCGCGCCGTCGCCGGTCGCGCCGATGCCGAGCGTCGAGTGCAGCCGCGCGGTGAACTCGCGGTCGGTGTCGAACGGCGTCAGGCCGGCGGCGGTGAGCACGGGACGCGGGAACCGGTCGGCCGCGGCGGCCTCCAGGTCGCGCAGGTCGAACGGTCCGTCCGCGGTCGCGCGCAGGGCGATGACGTCCTCGAGCGTGCGGGCGGCCGACGGCACGTACCAGGCGCGCACGCCGGTGAGCTCGCGCCCCGCCTGGTCGACCCAGGTCATCGCGATCGCCGACCAGGTGTCCCGGCCGTCGCCGCGGAGCACCCGCTGCTTCGTGCCGTCCGCGGCCCGCGTCTCGTCGAGCTTGCCGCGCGAGTACGACAGGATGTTCCGCTGGTCCTTGCCGCGCGGGCGGCCGACGACGCCGCCGTTCGACGCGCCGTTGAACGGCGTGGTGTGCGGCATGAGGAGCGCGATGTACGCGTCCATGAGCGTCGACTTGCCGGAGCCGGAGCCGCCGGACAGCAGCGTCGCGGTCGGGGCGAACCGGACCCGGTGGTGGCCGTCGTAGCCGCCCCAGTTGACGAGCTGCAGGTCGCGGGCGACCCACTGCTGGCCCGTCGACGCGGCCGGGATCAGGCCGAACAGGGTGTCGACCATCGTCATCGTGCGACCTCCTCGGAGGCGTCGTCGGCGGGGGTGGCGCCGGGCGGGTCGGCGGGGACGTCGTCGTCGGGGGCGGCGGGCGCGGCAGGCTCCGCGGGCTCCTCGGCGGCGGCCTCCTCGAGCGTCGGCCCGAGGTCGACCGGCTCCTCGGCGGGCTCGTCGCCCTCGGCGGTGCCGGCGTCGCCCGCGGGGGCGTCGTCGTCGGCCGTGGCCTCGTCGTCGTCGACCGGGGCCTCGGCGTCGGCAAGCACGCCGTCGGCGGGAACCGCGTCGTCGACCGGAGCCGCGTCCTCGGCCACCGCCCCGCTGGTCCGCACCTGCTCCCGCAGCCACGCGCTCAGCTCGGACAGCCGCTCGTTGCTCAGCACCACCTCGACCAGCGGCGTCACCCGGTAGCGCCCCTCGGACTCCTCCTCGACGACGCCCTCCTTGGCGAGCCGCAGCACCGCGGCGCGGATCTCCCGCTGGCGGGCGGCGACGTTCGTGTCGTCGGGGTCGAAGTACGTCAGCGCCGTCTGCTCGATCTCCTCGACGTCCACGCGGGCCGAGGTCTCCCCCGCGCCGCGCTCACGCTGGAACACCGTGCGCAGGTGCACGAGCACCAGCGTCTCGGCGCGGGTGTACGCCTCGTCGCGGAGCAGCACGGGCACGTCGAGCTCGTCGGAGCGCACCTGCCGCTTGTAGGCGATGCCGCGCTGGTGGTCGACGACGAGGTGCACGAACAGGTCGTGCAGGCGCGACTCGATCACCTGCTGGTTGTCGAGCAGGGTCCGCCACTGCTGGCGGTTCTTCTCCGCGAGCAGGAACCGGCGCTGCAGCAGCCGGACCAGGACGCGGCGGACGTCGGCGTCGAGCGTGCCGGAGTCGCCCGGGAACAGCTCGGCCGGGTCCTCCTCCATCGACACGGTGTCGATGAACGCCTCGACGTCGTCGGCGCCGGGGAAGGTCTCGGCCGTCGTGGTGTCAGTCATCGTCCTCGTCCTTCGTCATCGTCATCACGCCGCCGAACGCGAACCGCCGCCGGGTGCCGTCCGGGCGGACCGCGTCGACGTAGGCGACCTCGTCGGTCTCCGTCATGCCGCGCTGGTGGGCGATCTCCAGCAGGCCGAGCAGGTCGACCGGCCGCCGCAGCGGCTCCGGGGCCGCGTTGAACGCCGCCCCCACGTCGACGGTGCCCGCACCCTCGGCGAACGCCACCAGGTGCGACCCCAGGTCGGCGTAGTGCGGGCCGCCCCAGGCGAGCGCCTCCGCGGCCGACGCGTCGGAGTCGTCGTCGTCCCACGCGGTCAGCGGGCTCGGCGGCTCGGCCGGTCGCACGTCGCCCGCCGTCTGGCGCAGGTGCTCGACCTCGGCGACCGGGAGCCGGCGCAGCGGGTCGACCGCCTGGCCCCGGCGGGCGCCCGGGACCCACGCCTGCAGTCCGGTCATCACGTCGCGCAGCAGCTCGTCCACCTGCCGGTCGCGGAGCGGGTCGTGGTTGCGCACCTGCGCGGTGATGACGAACGACGCCTCGCGCTGCGCGGTGAACACCTGGTCGAGCCCCTGCTCGATCCGGCGGCCGATGTCCCGGAGCTCCGCGCGCTGCTGCGCGGGCAGCCGGCGGGTGAACCGGTGCCGCAGCACGGTCGACAGCTGGGTCGCGAGGTGGTCGAGCCGCTGCGGGTCGCCGATCAGCCGCAGGGCCCCGGCGAAGGCGCGACCCTCGGGCGTCGAGTCCATCACGTGCTCGCCGCGCTCCAGGTACTCGCGCAGGACCTCGCCGGTCGGCCGCTCGTCCTGGCGCAGCGCCTGCACGACGTCGCGCTGCATGACCTTGATCGACTCGGCGACCCGGGCGAAGTCGGCCGGCAGCTCCCGCACCAGGTGCAGGACGTTCTCGGCCTCCTCGAGCAGCGTCTCCTCGTCGGTCTGCTCGACCTCACCGGTCTTCTGGATCCGGTCGAGCTCGCCGCGGAGCCGGGTGATCTCGGCGTCCAGCCGGGCCATCCGCATCAGCGCGTCGGGGTCCGCGTCCTCGGCGAGCCGCTCGACCGCGTCGAGCAGCGTCCGCACCCGCGACTGCGACACCCGGGCCCGGGTCCCGCCCGCGCGGCCCGCGACCTCCAGAGCGCCCACGGCGTGCGCCGACAGGCTGTAGACCTCGACGTCGTCGTCCAGCACCTGCCGCGCGAGCCAGCCGGCGTCGGCCCACTGGCGGCACAGGTCGCGCGCGGAGCCGGTCGGCAGGTCGTCGCCGTGGCCGGCCGTGCGCAGCTGGTCGAGGGCGTCGCCGACCTCGGTGTGCGCGTCCGCGACCGGGACCTGGGGCCGCTCGGCGGTGAACACGAGCGAGAGCAGGGAGACGACGAGGGGGGCGTGCCGCTTGTGGAGCAGGTCCAGCATCGGGTTCTGGAAGGCCCGGACGGCGCCCAGGTACGCCCCTTCGGCACGAGTGATCATCGCCGGACAGCGTAGGTGACCGGCGGGGGTGGTCAGGACGCGGGACCGCGGACCGCGCGGCGCGCGCCCGGGAGGACCGCGAGCGCCAGCACCGCGGCGCCGACCAGCACCGCCACGGCGGCGGCCTGGCCCCCGCCCCCTGCGACGCCCCGGCCGACCGACGCGGCGCCGAGTGTCTCGGTCACGGCGGTGGCCACGGACTCGGCGATCACGACGGCCGCGGCCGCCTGCGGCACCGAGATCCCGTCCGCCTCCCGCGGCTCTTCGACCACCCGGTTGAGCGTCTCCAGGTAGACCAGGCCGATGCCGACGCCCGACGTGGCCCAGCCCGCGAGCGCCATCCCCACGCGGGGCGCGGCCGGGTCGGCGAGCACAGTCGCGGCCACCGCCAGCACGCCCACGGCCAGCAGGAGGCCGCCGGACGTGGACCGACGCACGTACCCGCCCGGGAGGGACGCGGGCCACCGGCTCACCCCGAGCCCGGCGACCGCCCAGCCGAGCGCGCTGGCGCCCAGCACCAGCACCACGTCGCGGGTCGTCCCGCCGAGCAGGTCGTGCACCACGACGGCCACGATCCCCGAGGCCCCGAAGTACGCCGCGCACACCAGCGCGAAGGTGGCCACGGCGGGGGGCCGGCCGGGCCGGGCGCGCAGGGTCCCGGGCGGGAGCAGCCGGCGCGCCGCCACCAGGGCCACCGCGGCGCCCCCGACCCCTGCCGCCACCGCCCACCCCGCGGGCAGCCCGCGCAGCCCGACGACGGACAGCAGCGCGACACCCGCGGCCAGGACCACCGCCGAGCCCAGCCCCAGGGGCTGCCGCTCCCCCTCGGGACGCATCCGCCCGGAGAGCTGTCGCGCCACGACCAGGCGGGCGACGACGAGCAGCGGGAGGTACAGCACGAGCGCCCACCGCCAGCTCAGCGCCGCGGTGACCCACCCGGCGTACAGCGGGCCGACGAGGGAGATCGCCACCCACATGACGTTGTAGCCCGCCAGCACCCCACGCCGCCACGCGGGCGGCAGCACCGTCACGATCGCGGCGAGCGACACCGTGGCGAGCGCGCCGCTCGCCAGCCCCGACGCCGCGCGCCCGAGGACGAACACGCCGATCGACGGTGCCAGCGCCGACGCCACGCCCCCCACCA
The DNA here is from genome assembly GCF_019091725.1 of Cellulomonas sp. GbtcB1. NCBI lineage: Bacteria > Bacillati > Actinomycetota > Actinomycetes > Micrococcales > Cellulomonadaceae > Cellulomonas > Cellulomonas sp. GbtcB1. Next base: position 11,680 of record NZ_JAGXJG010000020.1, read on the forward strand.
CGGCGAGCGTGGTGAGGTGCAGCAGCACCCGGTCCACCCGGAACCGCTGCAGCAGCGCCGGGCCGAGCGGCATCGTGAGGAACATCGCGACCTGGGCGCTGCCGACGATCACGCCGTAGTACTCGTGCGCGTCGAGGTCCTGGGCCACCACCGGGACGACCGTCGACAGCAGGACCGACTGGACGCCCGCGACGAGCTCCAGGGTCAGCAGGGCGCCGGCGAGCACCCCGTAGCGCACCCGGCGCGCGGGCGGGGCGGCGACCTCGGGCCGGCTCACGGGAGCGAACCTACCGAGCGGGCCGCGATCCCGGGACCGAAGTCGCCCACGCGGGCGCGCCGGTCCGCGCAGACTGGCTCGATGGGCAGCCAGCCGGACCTCGACGCGCACATCCGCCGCTACTACGGCGGGCGGTTCGACGAGTCGTCCCGGCTCACCACCCGGTCCGCCGCCGGCCTGGTCGAGCTCGCCCGCACCCGCCGGCTGCTCGCCGACCACCTGCCCTCGGGGGCCGAGGTGCTCGACGTCGGCGGCGGCACCGGCGTGCACGCGTCCTGGCTCGCCGGGCGCGGGCACCCGGTGACGCTGGTCGACCCGGTGCCGGAGCACGTCGCCGCCGCACGCGCGGCGGGCGGGTTCGCGGCCGAGCCCGGCGACGCCCGCACGCTGCGGTTCCCGGACCGGTCGTTCGACGCGGTGCTGCTGCTCGGTCCGCTGTACCACCTGCGGGACCGCGCGGACCGGCTCGCGGCGCTGGGCGAGGCCCGCCGCGTGCTGCGGCCCGGCGGGGTGCTGCTGGCGGGCGCGATCTCCCGGGTCGTCGCCGCAACGGACCTGGTGACGAGCGCCGGCTTCACCGACCTGCCCGGGACCGGCCTGCTGCGCCTGCTCGAGACGGGCGAGAGCCCGCTCGACCCGGCGGACGGCTTCCCCGCCGGGCACTTCCACACCGCCGCCGAGCTCGCCGGGGAGGTCGAGGACGCCGGGCTGCGCGACGTCGCGGTCGCGGGGGTCGAGGGGCCGGGGTCGTTCGCGCTGGAGCTGGTGCCGCCGGACGACCAGGTGGTCGCCGCGGCGGTCGTCCTCGCGGAGCGGGCGCAGGGGCACCCGGAGTCGGCGGACCTGTCGGGGCACCTGCTGGCGGTGGCGCGGCGCTGACGGCGGGGCGCCGCGACTGCCGAGGCTGCGCGTGCCGCCGGTGAGGTCGCCACACGCCGACGAGGTCGTCACGAACGACGGCCGACCTCACCGCCATGTGACGACCTCACGGGCGCCGGCGGCGCCCGGCGCGCTCAGGCCACCAGCGCCAGCCACTCCGCGAGCTCCCCGCCCACCGGCACGAGCGGCAGCCCCACCGCGCGGGCACCGATGCCGAACCTCGCTGCCACCGGCGCCGCCAGCACCGCCGTCCGGGACACCAGCCCCCGGGTCGAGACCAGCAGGTCGGCCTGGCCCCGGCGCTCCGGGTACAGCTGCGTCCCGGCGACGTACCGCGGGTCGAAGGCGGGGTCGAACGCCGGGGCGTCCGTCGAGCCGAGCACGTACGTCAGCTCCGCCAGCCGGCCGAGGGCACCCGGGCTGAACTTGGCGAACCGCTCCGCGTAGGCGTCGAGGAACCCGAAGTACGTGCCGCCCGAGCGCAGGGCGTAGCTCAGGTACACCGTCTCGCCACCCGCGGTCAGCCGGAGCACCGTCACGTCCCCGTCGCGGCGGAACCCGGCGACCACGTCGCGGAACCACCGGTACGCGACGGGGTCCAGGCCGAGCGCCGCACCGCCGCGCGCGGCGTCGCCCTTCCAGCCCGCCGCCTGGAACGCGGCGAACTCCGCGTCGACCGCCGGGTCGTCGCTCACGTCGTGCAGCTCGAGCGGCCCGCCGGCGTCCCGCGCCAGCCCGCGCACCCGGCGGCGCAGGTCCTTCCGCCGGCCCGCCCCCATGTGATCGGCGGCGAGCGGCGGGTCCACCAGCGGCGCATCGGCCGCGCACGGGACCCGCTCCGGGACCGCCGACCGCCGCGCGTACGCGCTCTCCGTCCGGCGCCGCTCGTGCACGAGCATCCCGCCGCGCGCCGCGACCTGGCGCAGCGCATCGGCGAGCGGCCCGTCGAGCGGGAAGTGCTGCAGCTGGACCAACCCCGGCAGCCCGACCTCCCGCAGGCCGCCGAGCAGCGCGCCGAGCGCCTCGACCTCCCGGCCCGCCCGGACGAGCGGGTGGTGCCGGTCCGAGTGGGTCGTCATGAACGTGCCGCCGGTGGTCACCGCGCGCAGCGGCACGCCGGGGGCCACGGTCGTCGTGGTCAGCGCGAGCAGCGCGAGCCACTCGTCGCCCTCCTCGACGACCAGCAGCCGGACGTCCGCGACGTCGCGGCCGCGGTGCCGCGCGGGCACGAGGAAGCGGGGGTCGAGGTAGACGTTGGGCTCGAGGGCGGCGTCGGCGAGGCGGCGCCAGGCGCGGGCGTCCGCGGCGGTCACCCGGGGCAGCGGGACGAGGCGGGCGTGCACGGTGTCCTCCGGTGCGTCGTTGCCGGTGGGGCATCGGTCGCGGCGAGGCTACTGTCCGGTTTGTACCGATTTCCGGCAGTCACAGGGTGAAGCCGAAACCGACCGCGCGGTCGCCCGAGGCGGTCACAGCAGGGCCGGGAGGGGCTGGCTCGGCGTCGACGCCCCGTCGCTGCAGGTCAGGTCGTCGACTTCGGCGGCGTCCGCGAGCCGCACTCCTCGGCAGCAGGTGCCCGGCGCCCCCTCGGTTCCCTCGAACCAGCGTCCCCCGGACGGCCCAGGGGCCGTGGCGCGGGCGTCCCGGCGGGCCGCGAACCGTCAGGCGTCCAGCAGCCGCGCGCCCGGCACCCGGCACGCCGCCACCGCACGGCCGTCCACCACGAGGGACGTCTCGACCCAACCCGCCGGCGTCAGCCCGGTGAACCCGTCCGGCCCCGCCGCCAGCGAGGCGGCCCCGGCACCGGGCCCCGCCGATCGGGGCTGCTCCGTGATCAGCGTGGGTTCCTCACCAGGGTCGCCCGCACGGGACACACGCGCCTCGACCCGCACGTCGCCGACCCCGAGGCTCCCGGTCCACGACCACGCGACGTCGAACCCCGGGCCCGAGGGTGCGAGGTCGCGCACCACCCACGCGCGACGTTCGGCGCTCTCGACGCCGGTGCGCTGGAGGGTCGCCGCGGCGCCGACGTCGGGGACACCGGCCGGCACCCGCACGTCGCACGCGACCGGGTCCCCCACCGTCGTCACCGAGCCGCTGGTCGCGGTCGGCACCGCGAACACCGCGCCCACCACGCACACCGCGACCGCCGCGGCGGTCACCGCGGCGGACGCGCGGGACGGCCGCGGCGGCACCGGGCACCACCCGGGCAGCCACCGAGGGCCTCGCGTCACCACCGCCACCGTGCCCAGTGCGGAGTCCGCGACGGTCCGGCGCAGCGGGTGCCAGAGCGGGCGGAGGTACCCGATCAGCAGGATGCTGTCGACGACGTTCACGAACGGCCGAGCGAGCGTCCGCAGGAACCCCGCCGGCCCGCCGGTGTCCGCACGCACCACCGCCACCCCCGCCACCCGCTTGCCGGGCGTGGCGCCCGTGTACGCCTGGAGCAGCAGGAGCACGAGCAGCGCGGCGCCGACGGCCGCGGCCGCCCACGGGGCCGGGTCGCCCACCCGGGGCGCTCCGGCGGTGAACCCCGAGGGCGGGTGCAGCGACACCGCAGGGGACCCACCGCCGTACCCGGCCCAGGTCACCGCCGCCAGGACCAGGTCGTCGAGCAGCACGGCTGCCGCCCGGCGCCACCAACCGGCCAGCGCGGGCGTCACCGGCGCCGGTCCGGGCATGGGCGGCACGGGCAGGACGACGGTCACGCGCTCGATCGTGGCACGCGGGTCGTGCCCGGCGCGGGCGTTTCCGGCGACCGGTCCGCCTCAGCCCTCGGTCCCCGCCCAGTGCGGGTTGGTCATCACGCCCAGCACGTTCCCGAACGGGTCCACGACCGCCGCCGTCCGGAAGCCCTCCCCGCGCGCCGTCGACGGCTCGTGGACGGTCGCCCCGTGCTCGACCAGGGCGGCCACCGCGGCGTCCACGTCCTCGACCGCCCAGTAGGTGTACTGCCCGCCCGGCGTGCGGTCCAGGGCACCCGGGGCGTACCGGGCGTCCACGATCCGCAGCTCGTCGCCGTCCCGGCCGAGGCGCCACTCGACGTAGCCGTCGCGGACGAAGTACGGCTCGACGCCGAGCAGTGCGGTGTACCACTCGCGGGCGGCCGCGAGATCCGCCGCCTGGAAGTTCGACGTCGCCAGTCCCTGGAGCATGGTCGGTCCCCCGTCGGTCGCGGGCCGGTCCGCCCGGCCTCAGGACCCAGCGTCACCGAGGAAGCGGTCGGATCCTGGCCGCTTCTCTCGCGGCCACCAGCCCGGCACGACGAAGGCCCCGATCCTGGCGGGGATCGAGGCCTTCGTCGTCGCTGTCTCAACGAGTGTCCGGAGGGGGACTTGAACCCCCACGCCCTATACGGGCACTAGCACCTCAAGCTAGCGCGTCTGCCATTCCGCCACCCGGACAGGGTGTACGCCTGACGTGTACGAGGAGCGCTTTTCCGCGCTTCCCGACCCCTCAGGTGCGGCAGAAAACATAGCACGGAGTGGCGGCCGAGCACGCATCCGCAGGTGGGGGCACACTGGCGAGGGCGTCCGGCGGAGCACCGCGGCGGACGCGTCGCACCAGCAGGGCGGGAGGTGGCGCACGCGATGGCGGACCAGAGCGGCGCGGACCGGTACGGCAGCGCGAAGGCCGGCGGACCGGCCGGATCCGCGTCACGACGGGTCGCCGGGCAGCGCCGACCGCCCACCGGGATCGCCCCGGACGACGGCGTCCCCCGCTGGCTGCGGACCTCCGCGGGGATCACCTGGCGGCTGCTCGTGCTGCTCGCCGGGATCGCGCTCGTGTTCTTCGCCACATCGCAGGTGCAGCTGCTGTTCGTCGCCGTGTTCATCGCGTTCGTGTTCACGGCGGTGCTGCGGCCGGTGGTCGACTTCTACACGCGGGTGATGCCCCGCGGGCTGGCGACGGCCCTGGGGCTGCTCACCGGGTTCCTCGTGCTCGCCGGCATGGTGTTCTACGTCGGCTACTCGGTCGCGAACCAGTGGCAGGCCCTGTCCCGGCAGTTCGGCGACGGCATCGACCAGATCGTCGACTTCCTGGAGAACGGGCCGCTGCCGTTCTCCATCAGCAACGACCAGATCGCCGAGTGGATCGACAACGGCCGGCAGTGGGTGCAGGAGCACGCCGGCGACCTCGCGGGCCAGGTGGCGGCGTCCGCCGGCTCGGTGGTCGAGGTGTTCACGGCGCTGGCCCTGGCGGTCTTCTGCGCCATCTTCTTCCTCGCCCGGGGCAGGGAGATGTGGACCTGGTTCGTCAACCAGCTGCCGTCGTCGGTGCGCGACTCGTGGAAGACCGCGGGCGGGGCCGGCTGGTACACGTTCTCCGGCTACACGCGCGGCACCGTCATCATCGCGGTCACCGACGGCCTGCTCGCGTTCATCCTGCTGTCGATCATCGGCGTCCCGCTGGCGGCCCCGCTGGCCGTGCTCGTCCTCATCGGGGCGTTCATCCCCCTGATCGGCGCGCCGGCGGCCATGGTGATCGCGATGATCGTGGCCCTGGCCGCGAACGGCCCGATCCAGGCGGCGGTCGTCGGCATCGGCATCGCGCTGATCGGCCAGTTCGAGGGGCACGTGCTGCAGCCGCTCGTCATGGGCAAGCAGGTGTCGCTGCACCCCGTCGTGGTGGCGCTGGCCGTCACCGGCGGCACGCTCACCGCGGGCATCCTCGGCGCGGTCATCGCCGTGCCGCTGGTGTCGGTGGTGTGGGCGATCTGGTCGCGGTTCCACCAGCCCGACCCCCCGATGGAGCCGGAGGAGGCGGGCGAGGAGGTCCGCCCGGTCGACGAGGACGGCGAGGGCGCCGAGGCCTAGTCCCGCGTGGACCTGTCGGCCGCCCGCACGGGCGCGTCGCCGAGCAGCTCCACCGCCGCGGCCAGTGCCGCCGTACCGGCGTCGTCCACCGGCCGCAGCGGCGCGGGCAGCTGACCGAGGTCGGTGCCGAGCACCCGGGCGAGCGCGTGCACCGCCCGCGGCCCGCCGAGCGAGACCACCAGCTCCGCGACCGGCGCCAGCCGCGCCATGTGCGCGCGCGCCTCGTCCGCCCGTCCCGCCGCGGCGGCGTCCGCGACCGCGGCGTACCAGGCGGGCAGCACGCTCGCGAGCCCCGAGTGCCAGGTCCGTGCGCCCGCGAGCAGACCCTCGACCCCGAGCACGTCCCCGCTGCAGCCGACCTCCACGGTGTCGGGGACCGCCGACCGGAGCGCCGCCACGCGCTCGCGCAGCTCGGCGACATCGCTCCCCCGGTCCTTCACCCCGCCCACGCCCGGCACCTGCGCGGCGTGGACCAGCGTCTCGACCGAGTACCGGAACGTCGTGCTCACCGGGTTGTGGTAGAGCCACACGGGCACCCGCGCCGCGTCCGCCACGTCCGCGACCAGGTCGAGGACCTCGTCGTCGGTGAGCGGCAGGTAGGCCAGAGTGGGCAGCAGCACCGCGGACGCGCCGGCGCGCTCGGCGACGATCGTGTGCACGATCACCTCGTCCGTCGTGAACGCGCCGACGCCGGCCACGACCGGCACGCGGCCAGCGGCGGCCTCGACCGCAGCCTCCACGACCAGCCGCCGCTCCCCCGCCGTCAGGTAGGGCCAGCCACCCGTGCTGCCGAGCACCGCGACGCCCGAGGCGCCGGCGTCGACGGCGTCGTCGACGAGGCGCTGCAGCGGGTCGACCACCACCTCGCCCTCGTGGCCGCGGGGCGTGGGCAGGTACGGGACGAGCGGGCCGAGGAGGGTCACGCGGGCAGTCTGGCACGCGGGGCGGGCGCGCGGGCTGCTCGCGGACGGCCCGGAAACTGCTCTCGCGCCGGGCTCCGTGCTCTCGCTACGGTCGTCAGGAACCGGTTTCCCGGACCCGACGAAGGAGTCGAGGATGGCGCGAGCAGGACGGACGATCGGCACGGCCCTGGTGGCCCTGGCGTTGGCGGTGCCGGCGGGGGCGGCCTGGGCGGCGGCCCCCGGCGACGGGTCCGGCGACCCCCCCGCGGGCGTGGACCCCGGGTGGCTGGCGCTCGCCCGGCAGACGCTCCCGGAGGGCGACGGGTGGGGCTCGACCGGGTCCGGCACCACCGGCGGGTCGGCGGCGGCGCCCGGGGACGTGCACGTGGTGCGGACCTGGGACGAGCTCCGAGCAGCTCTCGGGGGCACCTCGGCCCACCTGCGGGACGAGCCGACGATCGTGCTCGTCGAGGGCGAGATCCGGGCCTTCGGGTTCGACGACCCCGCGTCCGGCCTCCCGACCTGCGACGACTTCGCGGCGCAGGTGCAGGTCGAGGACGACGACCCTCGCCCGTTCTCGATGGCGGAGCACGTCGCGGCGTACGACCCGGAGGTGTGGGGGTGGCACGATCCCGCCGGGCCCCTCGAGGAGGCGCGGGCGCGCGCGGCCGCCGTGCAGACGGCCCAGGTCCGGCAGCGCGTCGGGTCGCACGTGACGGTCCTCGGCCTCGGCGACGACGCCCGGCTGGTGGGCGCGCACCTGCTCGTGCAGGGCGTGCGCGACGTCATCATCCGGAACCTGCACGTGTCCGACGCCTACGACTGCTTCCCCGAGTGGGACCCGGGCGACACCAGCGTGGGGAACTGGAACTCGCTCTACGACAACATCAGCGTGCACACCAGCGAGAACGTCTGGGTCGACCACGTGACGCTCGACGACGGCGACCACCCGCCGGCCTCGCTGCCGACCGTGCACGGGCGCCCGTTCGAGGTCCACGACGGGCTGCTGGACATCACGCACGAGTCCGACCTCGTCACCGTGTCGTACTCGGTGTTCCGCGACCACGACAAGACGAACCTCGTCGGGTCGGGTGACGGCCGCCAGGCGCTCGACGGCGGGAGGCTGCGGGTCAGCTGGCACCACAACCTGTGGGACGACGCGGGCCAGCGGCTCCCCCGGGTGCGGTTCGGCGACGTGGACGTCTACAACAACTACGTCCGCGTCGGGGCGGGCGGCGCCGCCCTGTTCGACTACGCCTGGGGCGTGGGCGTCGAGTCGAGCATCTGGGCCGAGCGGAACGCGTTCGACCTGCCCGAGGACGTGCCCGTGGCGTCGGTGGTCAAGCGGTGGGGCGGGACCCGGCTGCACGCCGAGCACACGCTCGTGAACGGCGTCGAGGTGGACGTGCTCGGTGCGTACAACGCGGCCGCCGCGGAGGCCGACCGCCTCGTCGCCGGTGCGCGCTGGGACCCGGTCGCGGCCGGGGTGCGGGGCGCCGTCGTGCACGAGGTGACCGAGGTGCGGGAGGTGGTGCTCGCGCAGGCCGGGGCCGGGGTGCTGGCGCCGGCGAGCGAAGGCCCGGACGTGCCGGACCCGGCGCCGAGCACGCCGGTGGTACCTCCGGGCGGCGGCTCGGGCAGCGGCTCGAGCGAGGGTGGCGCCGCGGACGGCGGCCCCGGCTCGGACGGGACCGGGGCGGGCGGCGGTGCGGGTGGCGTTTCGGCGACGACCGAGGGTGCACGCCGCGGCGGCCTCGCCGCGACCGGGGTCGGGGCCCTGGGCGTGCTCGCGGGCATCGGCGCGCTCGTCGGGGTCGGCGTCGGGCTCGTGCGGGCGCGGCGCTCGCTCCGGGGCTGACGACGAGCCGCCGGGCGCCGGCCCGGGCACCGCCTCGACGGCGGCCCCGGCCCGGGTGCGGGTCACTGGAAGTCCCGGGAGGTCGTCGCGATGCCCAGCGACAGCGGCGTCAGGTGCTCGGCGATGAGGTTGGTGGCCCCGTCCGCCCGCTCCAGCCGCCCGCGCACGACGAGCGCCCGGGACGTGCGGGCGACCTTCCGGAACCGCTGCCACAGCCCGGTGCTGCACACGATGTTGAGCAGCCCGGTCTCGTCCTCCAGCGACAGGAAGGTGACGCCCCCGGCGGTGCCGGGTCGCTGCCGGTGGGTGACGACCCCCGCGACGGCGACCCGGCGCCCGGCCTCGTGCCGGAACGCCTGCTCGACGCGCAGCACGCCCTGGGAGTCCAGGCCGTCGCGCACGTACTGGGTCGGGTACGAGTCGACGGTCACGCCGGTGGCCCAGACGTCGGCGACGGCGAGCTCGACCGGGCTCATCCCGGGCAGGGTCGGCGCCTGGACGCCCACCGAGACGCCGGGCAGCGTGTCCGGCCCCTCCTGCGCCAGCGCGCCCGCCGCCCACAGCGCCTCGCGCCGGGTGACGCCGAGCGACTCCAGGGCGCCGCCGGTGGCCAGCGCCTCGAGCTGCGCGGTGCTGAGCTCGACGCGCCGGACGAGGTCCCGCAGGTCGGCGAACGGACCGTGCGCGTCCCGCTCGGCGACGACCCGCTCGGCGACCTTCTCCCCCACGTTCCGCACCGAGGCGAGGCCCACGCGCACCGCGAGGGAGCGCTCGGGCTCGGCGGCCGCCCCCACGCCGCCCGACGCGGTCGTCGACGACGGCGCCTCCGACGGATCGCCTCGCGTCCCCGCCTCGTCCCCCGTCACGCCGGACCCGGCGCGCCACGACGCCGCGGTCCGCGCGGGACCACCACGCCCCGGCGCCGGGTCGAACGGCGGCGGCACCTCGGCGAACCCGGGCGCCCCGCCCGCCCGCAGCGGCGGCACCGGCGCGGTCCCGGACGGCCTCGGTGTCAGGCGCGGCTCCCCGCCCGCGGGCTCGGGCCGGACCCGCTCGACGACGGCCTGCACCCCGGAGCGCTGCACGTCGGGGCGGAGCACGCCGATGCCGTGCCGGCGGGCGTCCGCGACGAGCGACTGCGGCGAGTAGAACCCCATGGGCTGCGCGGCGAGCAGGCCGGCGTAGAAGGCGGCCGGGTGGTGCACCTTGAGCCAGGAGCTGGCGTAGACGAGGAACGCGAACGAGTAGGCGTGCGACTCCGGGAAGCCGAAGTCCGCGAACGCCTTGAGCTTCTCGTAGACCTCCTCGCGCACGGGCTCCGGGATGCCGTTGCGGGTCATGCCGTCCATGAGCCGGGCGCGCAGCGCCTCCATCTTCTCGATGCTGCGCTTGGAGCCCATCGCGCGCCGGAGCTGGTCGGCCTCAGCCGGTGTGAAGTCGGCGACGTCGATGGCCATCTGCATGAGCTGCTCCTGGAACAGCGGGACGCCGAGGGTGCGCTCCAGGGACTTCTCGAGCCGGGGGTGCGGGTAGGTGATCGGCTGCCGCCCCTGGTAGCGCTCGATGTACGGGTGCACCGACCCGCCCTGGATCGGGCCGGGGCGGATCAGGGCGACCTCGACGACGATCCCGTAGAAGCTGCGCGGCTGGAGGCGCGGCAGGGTGCCCATCTGGGCGCGCGACTCCACCTGGAACACCCCGACGGTGTCGGCGGCGCACAGCAGGTCGTAGACCAGCGGGTCCTCGTTGGGCAGCTGGTGCAGGTGGAGACGCGGGCCGCCGTGCTGCTCGACCTGGTCGAACGCCAGCCGCAGGGCGGTGAGCATGCCGAGGCCGAGCAGGTCGAACTTCACCAGTCCCGCGTCGGCGCAGTCGTCCTTGTCCCACTGCAGGACGGTGCGGCCCTCCATGCGCGCCCACTCCACGGGGCAGACCTCGATGACCGGGCGGTCGCACATCACCATGCCGCCGGAGTGGATGCCGAGGTGCCGCGGCAGGCGCAGGAACCGGTCGGCCAGGTCGATGACCTGCTCGGGGATCTCCTCGAGGTCGCTCGCGGGCGGCGGCCGGTGCGCGGGGACGACGTCGTGACGGTCGGCGGTCGGCTGGCCGGCCGGCCCGTCGGCGTCGTCGTGCCCGGCGGGGCGCCGGGGCGCGGGGGCCGGTGCGGCTCCGGGCTCGTGGTTCCAGCCCCAGACGACGCCGTCGGGGTCGCGCTGGGCGGCGGCGTACTGCGCGGCGCGCCGGTCCTCGCGGCTCACCGGGGAACCCGGGGTCGCCGCGGCGGGCGGGCCGACAGGGGGTGTCCCGACGTGGGGCGAGGGCGGCGTCGGCCGGGTCGACGGCGGGCTCGGCCGGGTCGACGTCGGCCGGTCGGCGACGTGCTGCGTCGGCGGGGTGGCCGACACGGCCGCCGCGCCCCGGTTCGCCCCCGACCACCAGGGGTGCCGCGGCGCCGGGCCGCGCAGCGTGCCCCAGCGCTCGATCGACTTGCTCCACGCGTCCTGCTGCCCGACGTCGTACCCGAGCGCGCGGGCGGCGTCCCGCACGGCGGACCGGGCGCGGTAGGAGATGACGTTGGCGACCTGCGCGGCGTGGGTGCGGCCGTGCTTGGCGTAGACGTACTGGATGACCTCCTCACGGCGGCCGGACTCGATGTCGACGTCGATGTCCGGCGGCCCGTCGCGCTCGGGCGCGAGGAACCGCTCGAACAGCAGGCCGTGCGCGACGGCGTCGACGGCGGTGACCTTGAGCGCGTAGCAGACCGCGGAGTTGGCGGCCGAGCCGCGGCCCTGGGCGAGGATGCCGTTGCGGTGGCAGAAGTCGACCAGGTCGTAGACGACCAGGAAGTAGCCGGGGAAGCCGAGGTCCTCGATGACGCGCAGCTCGTGCTCGAGCTGGGCGTAGGCGCCGGGCACCCGCTCGGCCCCGGGCGGGCCGTAGCACTCCAACGCACCGCGGCGGACGAGCTCGCGCAGCCAGGTCGCCTCGGTGTGGCCGGGCGGCACCGGGTACGGCGGCAGCTGCGGGGCGACGAGGTGCAGGTCGAACGCGCACTCGGCGCCGATCGCGGCGGCGGTGGCGACGGCCTGCGGGTGCCGCCGGTGGCGGCGCAGCATCTCGGCGGCGGACGCCAGGTGCGCGGTCGGCGCCCCGGGCAGCCAGCCGTCCAGATCCTCCATCGACGACCGCGCGCGGACGGCGGCCAGGGCCATCGCCAGGTCGGCGTCCCGCGGGGTCGCGTAGTGCACGTTCCCGGTGGCGACCAGCGGCAGCCGGGCGCCGGCGGCGAGCTGCGCGAGGGCGTCCGCGAGCTCGGAGTCGTACGGGCTGCCGCCCTGGGTGACCTCGACCGCGACGTTGTCCCGGCCGAACAGCGCGACCAGCCGGTCGAGCTCGCCGCGCGCCCGGTCGAGGCCCGCGGCGGTGACGCCAGGCTCGCGGCCGCCGTCGGTCAGCGCGTGCCGGACGGGTCCCTTGCGGCAGCCGGTGAGGACGAGCCAGCGGCCGGCGGCCTGCTCCGCCAGCTGCTCCAGCCGGTACTCCGCGGCCCCCTTGGTCCCGGTGGCGAGGTGCGCCTCCGCGATGGTGCGGGACAGCGCCCGGTAGCCCTCGGGCCCGCGGGCGAGCACGGGCAGGTGCAGCGCGCGCGGGTCGGGCACGCCGGTCGGCAGGTCGAGGACGTCGGGGCCGCCGACGCCGGGGACGGGCAGGTGCAGCTCGGCACCGAACACGGTGGGCAGGCCGACCTCCCGCGCCGCCTCGGAGAACCGGACGACGCCGTACAGGCCGTCGTGGTCGGTGAGCGCGAGCGCGCTGAGCCCGAGCCGGTGCGCCTCGGCGGCGAGCTCCTCGGGCTGGCTGGCGCCGTCGAGGAAGCTGAACGCCGAGTGCGCGTGCAGCTCCGCGTAGCGCGGGACGTCAGTCATAGACGGCCTCGCAGGTCCAGCCGTCGGGACGCCAGGCGAGCAGCAGGGCTCGACCGTCGCCGAGCGTGACCTGCAGGTGCATGCGCAGCCCCGCCTCGGTCGGCGACCACCACCGCTCCGCGAGCGGCCAGGGGCCGGCCCAGCCCGCGACGTCGTGGTCGACAGCGGGCCGGCGGTCGGTCGCGTGCGTGCGCACGCGCGCCGGGTCGCCGCTCATGGCGAACCGGCCGTCGAACCGCACCATCCGCCCCGTGCCGTCCAGCACGTCGACGGGCGCGGGCCGCACCGGCACGGTCGCGGGCGCCGGCGGGGGCAGGTGGCCGGGCCACGGCCGGTCGACCGGGCGGGGCGCGGCGGCCTGGGCACCCCAGGGCTGCAGGTGCACCTGGTCGCGGACGTCCCGGCCGCCCTGCAGGGCGGCGGTCAGCACGCCGTCGCCCCCGAGTAGCCCCTGCACGCGGTCGAGCGCCCGGTGCGCGCGCAGGTCGCCACCGGACGCGCCGCCCCACAGCCGCCCCTGCTCGGCGCCGGCGGGCGCGACGTCCTCGGCGGTGATGCCGAGCGCGACCAGGCCGATCGGCTCGGCGTGCTCGTCGGGCTCGCCGCCGTCCGGCCGGGAGCCGGCGCCGTGCTCGGCGGCCGCGGCGGTCAACCAGCCCTCGAGCTGCCAGCGGATGCGGTCGGTGATCCGCGCGGCGGACAGCCCGCCGAGGCCGCCCATGTCGGTGCGCCAGGCGCGGGTCAGCTCGGTGCCCTCGTCGGTGCGGGCGGTGATCCGCAGCCGCGCGCAGGTCACGGAGTGCTCGGTGAGCAGGGCGTGCAGCTCCTCCGCGAGCCGGCGGCCGGCGAACGTCGCGACGTCGACGCGGTGCGCGGGCGGGTCGAGCTCGGTGCCGACCTCCAGGTCGGTCTCCGGCCGGCGCCGGGCGGGCGGGCGCAGGTCCTCGCCGCGCACCAGGGTCCACGCCCAGGTACCCCAGGTGCCGAACCGCGCGTGCACGTCGCCGCCGTCGAGGGCGGCCAGGTCGCCGAGGCGGCGGAGCCCGAGCCGGCGCAGCAGGTCGACGAGCTCGACGACCGCGTGCCCGGCGTCGTCGGTCACGGCCGCGGGCGCGAGGTCGTCGACGGGGCGCGGCGCCAGGAACTCGCGCGAGGCGCCGGGCGGCACGACGGCGTCGGTGCGGGCGGCGAGGATCGCGGCGAGCAGGCCGTCGGCGGTGCCGACCTGGCACTCGTGCCCGGTCCGCTCGGCCACCACGGACACCAGGCGCTCGGCGAGCGTCTCCTCGGTGCCGTGGAACCGGGCCGCGCCGCCCGCGGGCAGCATGAGCAGGCCGGGCCGGGCGACCTCGATCCCGGCGACGACGGCCTCGGTCGCGACCGCCACCGGCTCGAACAGGCGGGCGTCCCGGTCGTCGTCGGCGGGCAGCAGCACGACCTCGGGGCAGACGCCCTGGGCCTGCCGGCGACGCATGCCGCGGCGCACCCCCTGGGCACGGGCGATCGCCGACACGGCGGTGAGCCGCGCGCCGTGCTGGACGGCGGCGGGCAGGTGCGGCGGGACCTCGGCGGCGCGCACGGCGGCGACGACCGGCCAGTCCGGCACCCAGACGACGGTGGTGCGGGTGCTGCTCATCCGACGAGCCTCAGGTCGGGCGCGAGCAGCGCGCCGTCGTCCACGACCGGCTGCGGCGTCGGCGGCTGCGGTGCGGCCGGCGGCGCGGCGGCGCGGTCGGCGGGCAGCCCGTACGGGTCGGTGCCCACCTCGAGCGGCAGCACCACGCGCAGGTCCTGGGCCCGCCCCGCGCTGCCCCGGCCGGTGCGGGTGATCTGCACCTCGTGCGCGCGGAGCCGGCCGTCGCCCTCGCCGACCCCGGTCCACCGACCGCCCTCGACGGTCAGCACGGTGCCCGCACCCGGCCAGGGCGCGGTGGCGAGCAGCACGGACCCGCGGTCCCGGGCACGCGCCATCAGCCGGCGGCGGTCGGCGTCGGCCAGGTGCGTGCCGGGGCCGACCACCACGACGTCGATGCCGTCGAGCAGGGCCGCGACGACGGTCGGCGCGTCCACGCCCGGCTGCGGGACCACGGCGAGCCGCTCCAGCGCCACCCCGGTCTGGGCGGCGGCGAGCAGGCCGAGGCTCGGCTGCCCCACGACGGCCGCCCACGCCTCCCGGGCGGTGCAGGCGGCGGCGACCATCGCGAGCACCAGCGAGGTGGAGCCGAGCACCGCCGTCGTGCTCCCGCGGCGCAGGCCGTCGGGCAGCAGCGGGGCGAGCGCGGGTGGCACCGCGAGCGGCGGACGGTCGGTGAGCAGCACAGGGCCGCGCGCGACGGCCGACCGGGGTGCCGGCTGCCGGTCGGGCAGGTCCGGGACGGCGACCGGACCCGCGGGCGCGGGCACCGGGGTGGGGTCCTCGACCGGCAGCACCGCGAGCGCCGTGGCGCCCCGCACGGGGGCGTCGACGGCGCGGGCGCCGGGACGGGTGCCGTCCGCCCGCGCCACGTCCGACCGAGGCCCGCGCACGTCGCCGCGCACGTCGGTCCGGGGTGCGACACTGCTCCCCGCGCCGGACTCGCTCGCGGAGGCAGCGCCCGCCCCCCGCGGCGCGAGGCTGCGGGCGCCGGTGCGCAGCTCGGCGCTGACCAGGGCGGCGCGAGCCCGGGCGATCCGCTCCTCCTGGTTCACCGCCGCACCTCCCCGTCACCTGCCGGCCGACCGCCGGGCACTCGTTCGAACACGTGTTCGATTGTGCCAGTAGACGCTGACACTCCGGCACGCGTCAATCCGGCGTCACCCGCCCTGGGGACCACGACCCGGCGCGTCTCCGGCGGGTCGCCGGGACCACCTGCGCGCGCCCGGGACCGGGGGCATGATGACGGGACAGGCACACCCGTCCGGGCGCCCCGGCGCGCCCACCAGGAGGAGGACCATGGCCGTCTCGCTGACCCGTCCCGTCGCCCCCGAGCCCTACGCCCTGCTGCCGTCCGTCCCGGACTTCGACCTCGCGAGCGCCGACGTCGCGCACGGCGAGCCGCTGCCCGCCACCTTCGCGGCCGACGGCGAGGACCTGTCCCCCGCGCTCGAGTGGTCGGGCTTTCCCGAGGGCACCCGCTCGTTCGTCGTGAGCTGCTTCGACCCGGACGCGCCGACCCCGGCCGGCTTCTGGCACTGGACGGTCGTGGACGTCCCCGTGAGCACCACGTCGCTCCCCCGCGGCGCCGGCTCCGCGGCGGGCGACCTGCTGCCCGAGGGCGCGTTCCAGGTCCGCAACGACGGGGGCTCCACCGGCTACACCGGCGCCGCGCCGCCGCCCGGGGACCGGCCGCACCGGTACGTGTTCGCGGTGCACGCACTCGACGTCGACCACCTCGACGTGACCCCGGACGCGACGCCGACGGCCGTGGCGTTCACGGCGCTGTTCCACACGATCGGCCGCGCGCTCCTGTCGCCCACGTACCAGCGCTGACCGGGGCGGGGCCGGCGTCCGCGAGCGCTGCCGGTCCCGTCGCGCCCGCACGCTGGCGCGGGCGCGACGCCGCTGCTAGGAACGTCGACGTGAGCTCACCGTTCCGCACACCGCTGTCCGCGACCATGATCGTGTCCGGTGCTGTGGTCGGCCTCACCTCGATCGCCCTCTGGACGTACAGCGCCGCGGTCACGGACGGCCTGCTCGACAGCGACCTCCGGCTCGTGGCCCTGGCCATGGGCGGCCTCGCGCTCGAGCTCGCCGGCATGGCGGTCCACGACCGCGGGCACCGGCAGCGCGGCGAGAGGCCGCACGCGCTGTGGGGCCTCGACGACCGCCACCGGCCCGACTGGCTCCCCCGCCGCAGGCGCTGACCCGCGCCCGCCTCAGCCCGCGTCGGCCCCCAGGTCCAGCACCATCCCGGTCGCCCCGGGCGCCACGTCCCGGAACCCGAGCGACTCGTAGAGCGCCCGTCCCGGCGGATCGGCCACGAGCGTGATGTACGCCCCGCGCGGCGCCCGCGCCCGGACGTCGTCGAGCAGCCGGGTCAGCACCCGCCGCCCGAGCCCCCGCCGCTGGTGCCCGGGGTCGGTCGCCATGTCCGCGACCAGGAAGTACCAGCCGCCGTCGCCGACGACCCGCCCCATCGCGACGACCCGGCCCTCCGCGGTGCGCGCGTGGCACCACGACCAGCTGCCCGCGAGCGCCCCGGCGCCCTGCTCGGCGTTCTTCGGCGTGAGCCCCGACTCCCGGCGCAGCCGCAGGTACTCGTCGAGCGGCGGGGCGGCCGGCACGAGCACGTACGGGTCGGCGGCGAACGGGTCGGCGGGCGCGGCGGCGTCGGTCACGCCCGCCATCCTGCCCGCCCGCTGCAGGGGTGCGCACCGGCCACACCGCCGCCAGGCCCAGGTCGCACCCAGCGCCCAGGGCCGACGCCCGGTCCCGTGCGTGGGCCGTCGGTCCCACTCACCCGCGCGGGTCCCGCACCACGATGCACCGGATCGCCAGGGTCGGCGCAGCACCGGGAGGACGTCGTGAGCAGCTCGGGATACGTGGCCGGGGCTCTCGCCCTGCTCGCGGTGGCCGTCGTCGCGGCGCTGCTGCTCAGCCGCGGCGGCGTCGTGGTGAAGAGCGGAGCCATGTCGGGGTGCGTGTCCCTCGTCCGGGGGGACGACCTGGCGCACCACCGCCCACCGGGTCGACGGGCACTGCCGCGTCGACACGTCCCTCGACGCCGGCCGGCTGGCGGCGCTCCGGGTCACCAGCACGAGCAGCAGCGGGCGGGTCGTGCTCCTCCTGAGCCAGGGGGGGGCACGACGCGGTCCGTGGACCTGAGCGGCGGGTTCGACGGTCCCGTCGACACGCACGGGTTCGAGCCCGGCACGCGCACCCGGCTGCGCGTGGACTTCCGCGACGCCCGGGACGTCCGGCTCGACGTCCGCTGGGGCTGAGAGCCCGGCCGTCGTCGAGCGACGCACCGGGACGCCCGACGGACCGCTCGGCGACCCGCTCGGTCCGTCGGTAGCCTGCGGCCATGACGCTCACGCTCGGATCCCTGACCTGGTCGCGCGCCGTGGACCGCCTGGACCTGCTCGCCGAGCCGACGGCCGCCGCGCTGTCGGGCTGGGCCGCCGTGGCGCCCGAGGTGGCCGACGCCGTGCAGGTGACCGAGATCGACCCGGAGCTCGCCGACACCGCCGCGATGACCGAGGCCTACGACCTGCCGCTCGTGGTCTCGGCGAACTGCGTGCTGGTGTCCGGCCGGCGCGCCGGCGACGAGCGGGTGGCCGCGGCTGTCGTCCGGGCGACGACACGGGCCGACGTGAACAACGCCGTCAAGCGGCTGCTCGACGTGCGCAAGGCGTCGTTCCTGCCGATGGACCGGGCCGTCGAGGAGTCCGGCATGGAGTACGGCGGCATCACGCCGATCGGCCTGCCGACGGGCTACCGGGTGCTGCTGGACGCAGGCGTCGCGGAGGCAGACCCGGACGCGGGCGGCACCGTGATCATCGGGTCGGGGCTGCGCCGGTCGAAGATCGCCCTGCCGGGGGCGCTGCTGGCGACCGCCCCGGGCGTCGAGGTGGTCGAGGGCCTCGCCCTGGCCTGAGGCACGCCCGGCGCCTCAGGGTCGCGCGTCGCCGCCGCCGACCCGCTCGCGCGCCTGGTCCCGGGACCACGACCACGACCAGGCGCCGTCGCCGGTGCCGTACCGGTCGTGGACGTACGCCAGGTGCCCGGCCAGAGCCAGCGAGAACGCCAGCACCGCGGCGGTGATCATCAGGCCGATCGTCGAGGCCGCGCCGAGCACGATCCCGGTGACCGCCATCCAGGACGCGCGAGCGCCCCGCCTGCGTGAGCGCTCGTAGCCCACGATGCCGAGCACGAGCGGCACGGGGCCGAGCGAGAGCAGGCCGGTGATGAACGCCGCGAGCGAGACCCCGTCGCCGTCCGGGTCGCGCGGCGGGGGCGGCGCCACCGGGCCCGGTGCAGGGGGTGTCGCACCGGGAGCCTGCTGCGGACCGTGGCCGTCGTCGGACATGGGGCGTCACCCTCCTCGGGAGCGGGCCGCGCGGGAGCACGGCGACCCTCTCGACGCTAGGGGCCCGGCGACACCACCCAGCCCGCGCGTCCACCTACGCAGCACGGGGCGCTCCACACTCGCCGCACCCCGCTGACCTGCACCGCAGGCCAGCCCGGGCAGGCCGAGCGCTCGCCGCGCGCGCCCCCGCCCCCGCGGCTAGCGTGACCAGCACGGGGACAGGCGCGCCACGCCGCCGCCCCCGAGCCTGTCCCTCGAGCAGCCGGGGGGCGAACCGCCGCGCCCGTCGCGCGGCACGCCCAGACCAGGGACCCCACATGCGCGCACCGTCGCCCCGTGGCCCGCTCAGCGAGCGGGTCCTGCACGCCCTCACCACCGGCGAGGCGGACCCCGCGCTCCCGGACGAGGCCGCCCGCGCGGCCGCGGCGTCGCCGGACCTGCTGACCGACGAGGACGTGCAGGTCACGCTCACGGCGCTGTACGAGCTGCACCACCAGGGCCTGGACGGCGTCGACGACCGGCTGGAGTGGGACCCGACCCTGCTGCGCGCCCGCGCCGCGCTCGAGGACGCGTTCGAGGCGCAGCTCCGCCGGGACGTCGTGGTGCCCGCGGACCTGGTGGCCGAGCTGGAGACGAACACGGAGCGCGAGGGCGTGGCGGCGGCCGTCGCCCGCGCGCTGTTCGACCTGACCGGCCGCGACGACGGCCCGAGCCTGTCCGCGTACGTCGCGCGCAAGGCGACCGACGACCAGCTGCGCGAGATGCTCGTCCAGCGGTCGGTCTACCAGCTCAAGGAGGCGGACCCGCACACGTGGGCCATCCCGCGGCTGCTCGGCGTGCCCAAGGCGGCACTGGTGGAGATCCAGGCCGACGAGTACGGCGGCGGACGCCCGGAGCGGATGCACGCGGCGCTGTTCGCCCGCACGATGCGCGGCCTCGGGCTGGACGACACCTACGGGCGGTACGTCGACGACGTCCCGGCGATTATCTACTCCGAGCATGTCTGAGTCAGAAGCTGTCAGAAGCGACACGCCGTATGTAGTGCCTGACACACGGTGCACGCTGCTGTCAGTAGCGTCGCTCTCGTGCAGGTCGCCAGCCACTACAGACTCGACGTCGCCGTCTTGCGCGACGGCTCGACACGCGTCGTTCTCGTCGGAGCGGATGACGTGGTCCACCAGTCGGCGACCGCCTGGCTGCGCTTCCTTCGCGACGTCAAGCGATCGCCGAACACGATCCAGAACTACGGGTCGCGACTCGCTTCGTACCTGAGCTGGACTGCGCTGACGAGCGACTGGCGGAGGGTCTCGCTCTCACACCTCGCGATGTGGAGGAAGGTGGTCGCGAGCACGCCCTACATGAAGACGAACGGTGTGCCCGCTCTGCGAAGCGACCGGACCGTGGACCTCTGGATGGCACCCCTTCGATCGTTCTACGAGTGGGCGGACGCGCAAGGGCTGATGCAGTCCGACGTCGCCAGCCGGATGACCGAGCTCAAGTACTTCGCGCCGGGCACGGCCGCGGGCGGCGAGCACGGCACCACACGGCGGGTGCTGGTCGACGAGCTTCGTCCATCACGCCCGCCGTCCGGACTCGACCCTGAGTGGATCGACGATCCCGGAGCCCGCGCCAAGCTCGAGCGCTTGGAGCTGCCGCCCCGGGATCGACTGCTGATCGACCTGATGTACTTCACCGGCATCCGCGCCGGAGAGGCGCTGTCGCTCTTCCGTGGTGACATGCATCTCGGGGGAGGTGGACCAGAGATGGGCTGCCGCCTCGCCGACCCGCACTTCCACGTGCGCATGGATAATCCGGTCGAGAACGGCGCGAGAGCCAAGGGCGGTGTTCGGGTGCTGTACGTCAGCGACGCGCTCGTCGACCGCTACGTCGAGTGGCTTATCGAGCGTGAACAGCTGCTCGGTGCGGTGGACGTCTCGCAGCACGTCTTCGTGAACGCGTACTCCCGCGGCTCATCGAAAGGCAAGGCGATGACGTACTCGGGCGTACGGAAGGTGGTCAAGGCGTGCGCCGCAGCCATCGACTTCGAGGTCACCGGGCCACACATGCTCCGCCACACGTTTGCGACTCGGCTCGTTCGAGGCATCGACTGCGTGCCACAAGATCTTGACGTTGTGCAGGAGCTGCTGGGGCACCGCAGCATTTCGTCGACTCGCATCTACACGCACGATCTTGAGCGGGCGAAGCGTGCCGCTCTCGCCTCGATCGCACCCCGCCAGGCGACCCTCGGAGTCCGGACGTGACCGCGCACCTTCAGTCGGTCGACGCGGTCGATACCCGGAGCCAGGACCTCGATTGGGTCGGCTTCCTGCGCTCTCGGGTATCACTCAACTGGAGGCCCGGAGAGTTCGACGGCGACACGCTTATCTACGTGCCCGACCCTACGCTTCCTCGGACCAGAATGGCCCGTTGTCGACGGCTTGGTTGCGACTCGCGTGTCCCGCGATCGGGTCTTTGCCGCACCTGTCGAACCGAGCGAGACAGCGCGATTGCGGGCGGCATGGCGCCGGACGAGTTCGACCGCACGCCGAGACCGAATCGAAGCAGGCGTACTCACGAAGGCTGTCTCGTGCCGAGTTGCCAGCGCAGTCACATGGCCCTTGGGCTCTGCCTCTCGCACGTGAACTCCTACCGGTCCCACCGTGCTCGCCTCCTCACGACGCGGCCCGGGTACACCGTCGCCGAGTGGATGGCAGAGGAACGCCATCGGCCGCTGCCGGCAGCGCCCAAGTGTGTGAGCGCCGCCTGCGACCTCGACCGCACCACTGGTGTGGGGATGTGCGTGGGACACACCGCCGGGTTCCAGCGCTGGTGCCGCGAGCAGTCGCTGGACCCGAAGGCGCCGCGTTCGGTGGTGGAGTGGCTCCAGCGGGCCGATGAACCGCTGCTTGATGAGCAGCCCCGTCGCACCTACTCGGAGGCTGCCGCTACACCATTCGCGCTGCTTCCGGAGCCCCTCAGGTGGGAGTTCCTGTACGCCGTTCAGGCGCGGGACCTCACCGGGCGAGCAGCGATGGTCCCGGCCGACCTTCGAGGCACATATGTCGCATTGCGTCGTTCTGGTTGGACCACAGCAGTCGGGCAGGAGGGCCTTGGGCGCGCACCTCGAGGCGACTCGACTCTCACCGGCCAAATCGTGGAGTGGCAGCGTCTCATCGACGACGCGCACCGCGAGTGGAGCGGGGTCGATGCTCGCGAGCCGCGCGTGATCTACCTGCGAGACCTGGACGTTCGCGTCGGCTACAAGCGGGTCGGCCCGAACGCGAAGATGGACTTGCGGGGCATCGAGCAGGACTGGATCGTCGAGGCGATCGGCCGCTGGGCCCGAGCCGCCCAGCGCGGCTTGAGCGCAATCATCAACATGGGACCGAGCTGGGACCTCGCCGGCGAGGTCCTGCGCGTGCGCGGAACGCCTGTTCGACATCTCGGGCGCGAGGACATGAACGCCATCGTGAAGGCGATCCGCGCGAAGTGGCCGAGAGCTGAAACGCAATCCAGAAGCATCGTCTCAATCACGAAACTGCTTGCGTTCGCGCGCGGCGAACCGTCATTGGCCGAGCCGTGGGCGCACATCCCCGCCGGTTTTTCGGTGGACCCGGCGACCCACCGCCCCGTGGGGGGCGGCACGCAATCTGCGCCCGACGCTGACGAGCCGTTCCGCTTCGTCCCGCAACCGATCATCGACTGGGTCATGGACCACCTCGACCTGCTCAACCGCCGCACGCCGTACGCCACGGCGGAAGCTCGCGCGATGATCTTCGTGCACGAGCGCTGCGGCAGGCGCACCGTCGAGACGATGCGGCTGCTTGACGACTGCATCAGCTACGACTCGGCAGGTGCTCCGTACCTGGAATGGCGGCGCGGGAAGCCTCCATACACGCAAGGAAAGCGTCTGCCGATCCACCAAGAGACGCACGACGTCATCCGCGATTGGCAGGCCATCAAGCGCGAGCACGGGATCGCGTCGAAGTGGCTATTTCCCTCGGTGGCCTACAACTCCGCGGACGAGCCGTATCACACAACCCATCTGCGAAACCGAGTCAAGGAGCTGATCGGCGAAATCATCACGCATGCACCCTACGACTCGGCGGTCGAGGGCGCAGACGGCAACCTGATCTACTTCGATCTGACTTCCATCGACGCGTACGCGTTCCGGCATGCCTTCGCCCAGAGGCTTGCGGACGCCACCGATGCCGACGGGCGGGCTACGACCCCGCCCGACGTCCTGCAGGACTACATGGGTCACGAGTCCTTCAACACCACGATGGCGTATTACGAGGTGACGGCCCGTCGCCGCAAGAAGGCGATGGACGCGATCAGCCCTCGACGCCTGAACCTCCGTGGCGAGGTGGTGCCGGTTGACCGTGAACGCGACGGCTTCACTCGGATCGCGGTCACGCACGGTCACTGCTCGGAGCCGCAGAACGTCGCCGCCGGCGGGCACGGCTGCATGCTCGAACACGCCTGCGAGTCTTGCCCGTTCTTCCTGGTCGACCCGATGGAACGTGAAGGCATGGTCGACCGTCGGCAGAACCTCCGGGTCAAACTTGAACGCGCGCGCGTAATCGCGTCACCCGAGCACATGCTCGCCCATTACCGGGCGAGGATCGCCGACGTCTCGACGATCATTGACGGGATCGACCAGTACGTAGACAACCTCCCGACGGGCGAGCGCGATGCCATGAAGCAGGCGATGGACTCGATCGCCGAAGTACGGCGACGCGCGACCGCACCGCGCTTCATCCACCTGCGTGACCTGCTGACCTTGGGAGCTGACCGTGGCGAATGACGCATCCATCGAGGCGTTGAAGCGCCACGCGGCCGCAACGTCGGACAAGAAGGCGCGCGCTGTGCTCCAGGCCATCGACAGCATGCTCGCAGCCGGTCTCCCGATCACGGTCGCGGGCGTCGCGCGAGCGGCGAGCGTCTCGCGGGAGTTCATTCACAGCCACCGACGACTCCATGAGGCCGTTACGGCTGGTGCGCGACGGGCAGATGCGGAAGCCGTTCACGCGCTCGCGCCTCATAGCAGCGCGGCGCAGCGGTCCGACCGCGCGGTTCTGACCAAGAAGATCGAGCAGCAACGTCAGGAGATCGCAGCCCTGCAAGAGAGCATCGCCGCGATGCGCGCCCGGCTACTCGGGGCTCAACTGGCCGCAGACGAGTACGTCAACCCCGAAGAGCATGCGGAACTGCGGATCACCAACGCCCGGCTCATGGACGAGAACACCTCGCTGGGACGCCAGTTGAAGGAACTTCGCCGCCTCAACGGCACTCTTGAGGATGAGCTCGCTGCTTCGCGGCTGGCCCACGCCCAGGACGTCGCGGAGATCGCTACGCGCAGCGGCGTGATCTCTCTCGACGGACGGAGGGACGGCCAACAGAGTCGTCACTGACACTTGCTGACACCTTGATCGGCGTAACGACGGGCCGTGTGCGCTCCGTGGGGTAGATAAGGTCCGTCACCCTCGCCTCGGTGAACATGATGAGCCTGTTCGGCCTGCACCGGCGGCTGCGCGGCTGCGTCGTCGGGCACCTCGCGGCGTTCGAGATGACCTCCTCGCAGCCCAACCGGCTGTACGGCAACGGATTCCGCCGGCACGGGTACGACGCGGACGTCACCTGGTACTTCGACGAGCACGTCGAGGCGGACGCGGTGCACGAGCAGATCGCCGGCCGCGACCTGGCCGGCGGCCTCGTCGAGCAGCAGCCGGCGCTCCGGGACGACGTGCTGTTCGGCGCGGCGGCGTGCCTGGCGGTCGACGGCCGGGTCGGGCGGCACCAGATCGAGCGCTGGACCGCGGGCGAGTCCTCGCTGCGCCGACCGCTGGCGGTGGGGAGCGCGGCGTGACCACGGACGGCCCCGCCCTGCCGGACGCGGAGTACGTCCTCCCGCTGCGCTGGACGGACGACCGCGACCTGCCCGACCTGGCCGCCTACCTGGACCGGCTCGTCGGCTGGCTGCCCGTGACGGTCGTCGACGGGTCGGACGACGGGCGGTTCGCGGCGCACGCCCGGGCGTTCCCGGCCGCGGTCAGGCACGTCCGGCCGGACCCGCACCCCGGCCGGAACGGCAAGGTGGCCGGGGTCGTGACCGGCCTGCGGCTGGCGCGCGCCGACCGCGTGGTGCTGGCCGACGACGACGTGCGGTACGACCTGCCCACGCTCGCGGCGGTGCTCGACCGGCTCGCCGACGCCGACGTGGTCCGCCCCCAGAACGTGTTCGACCCCCTCCCCTGGCACGCGCGCTGGGACACCGCCCGCAGCCTCGTCAACCGGGCGGCCGGCGGCGACTACCCCGGCACGATCGCGCTGCGCCGCCCCGCGCTGGGACCCGAGGGCTACGACGGCGACGTGCTGTTCGAGAACCTCGAGCTGCTGCGCACCGCCCGGGCCCGTGGCGGCGTCGTCCGCCGCGCCGACGACCTGTACGTCCCGCGGCGGCCGCCCACGACGGCGCACTTCCTCGGCCAGCGGCCGCGCCAGGCCTACGACAGCCTCGCCCAGCCGGGCCGGTACGCGGCCGAGCTGGCGGTGCTCCCGGCGGTCGTCCTGGCGGCGCGCCGGCACCCTCGGGTCCTGCTCGCCCTGGCCGGCGCGGCGTGCGCTCTCGCCGAGGTGGGCCGGCGGCGCGCCGGCGGAGCCGCGCGGTTCCCCGCGAGCGCCGACCTGCTCGCACCGGCGTGGCTCCTGGAGCGCGGCGTCTGCGCCTGGCTCGCGCTCGTCCTGCGCGCCACGGGGGGTGCGCCCTACGGCGGCTCCCGGCTGCCACGCGCCGCGACGCCGCTGCACGAGCTCCGCACCCGCGCGGGGTCGGGCCCCGGCCGCCACGCGGCACCCGCCGCCACCGACGGCCCGGCCCCCGGCCGTCCCGCCCCCGCACCACGACACGCCCTGGAGACCGCATGACCACCGACCCCGCCCCGGTCGTCCTCACCCCCTGCCCCGACGGACCGATCCTGGTGCGCGGCGACGTCGAGATCCGCGACGCCGCGGGCCGGGTCGTCCCCCGGCGGCGCGCGACCGTGGCGCTGTGCCGCTGCGGCGCCTCGGGGATCAAGCCGTTCTGCGACGGGTCGCACAAGGCGATCGGCTTCCGCACCGACGACGAGGTGCCGCGACCGCCCGAGCCGGTGCCGGCGCCCGGAGCCGACGCGACGCCGGCACGGGGCGCGTCGTGAGGATCTCCGTCCCCGCGCCGGGCGTCGCCCGCCTGGAGCACGCGTACGTCAGCTGCTACGTGATCGCCGACGACCGCGGAGCGACGCTCGTCGACGCGGGGCTCCCCCGGATGTGGCGGGCGCTGCCCCGGCTGCTGGCGGCCGTCGACCGGACGCCGGCGGACGTCCGCGCGGTGGTGCTCACCCACGCGCACTTCGACCACGTCGGCTTCGCCCGCCGGGCGATGCGCGAGCTGCACACCGACGTCTGGGTGCACCCGGCCGACGCGCGGCTCGCGGCGCACCCGTACCGGTACGCGCACGAGAACCCGCGCGCCGTCTACCCGATCCGGCACCCGCGGGCGGTGCCGATCCTGGGCGCGATGGTCGCGGCCGGGGCCGCCCGGGTGCGCGGCGTGACGGTCGTCCGGTCGCTCGTGCCCGGCACGCGGCTGAAGGTGCCCGGCCGGCCCGACGTCGTCGCCTGCCCGGGGCACACCGACGGGCACGTCGCGCTGCACCTGCCCGACCGCGGCGTGCTGCTGTCCGGCGACGCCCTCGTGACCCTCGACCCGTACACCGGCCGCACGGGGCCGCGGATCGTCGCCGGCGCGGCGACGGCCGCCAGCGCGCTCAACCTCGCCTCGCTGGACGCGCTCGCGGCCACCGGCGCGGACGTCGTGCTGCCGGGCCACGGCGAGCCGTGGACCGGCGGGGCCGCGGAGGCGGTGCGGCTCGCCCGCGCCGCCGGGCGGGCCTGACCGCGGACCCGGTGCGGACGCGAGGCATCCCGCCTACGGTCGAGGGCGTGACCTCGTCCTCCGCCGACCGCCCCGACCGCCCCGACCGCGACCGACCCGACGGCGACGCCGCGCGCCCGGCACGGCACGGCGTCCGCCGCGGCCGGCGCACCGGCGCGGTCCCCTCCCTCGGCCGGACCGCCGCACCCCGCGTCCGCGCGGCCGGGGTCCGCCCCGGCGCCCGCGAGGTCGACGCCGTCGTGGTCGGGGCCGGGCCCAACGGCCTCGCCGCCGCGGTCACCCTCGCCCGCGCGGGGCTGGAGGTCGTCGTCCTGGAGGCGCAGGACACCGTCGGCGGCGGCTCCCGGACGCTCGACCTCGGGCTCGCCCCCGGGGTGGTCCACGACATCTGCTCGGCCGTGCAC
Source organism: Cellulomonas sp. GbtcB1 (assembly GCF_019091725.1). Classification (NCBI taxonomy): domain Bacteria; kingdom Bacillati; phylum Actinomycetota; class Actinomycetes; order Micrococcales; family Cellulomonadaceae; genus Cellulomonas; species Cellulomonas sp. GbtcB1. The sequence continues at coordinate 38,690 of NZ_JAGXJG010000020.1, forward strand.
CCCATGGCCTGGGCGTCGCCGTTCTTCCGGTCGCTCCGGCTCCACGAGCGCCTGGACCTGCTGACGCCGACCGCCTCGTTCGCGCAGCCCCTGGACGGCGGCCGGGCGGCGATCGCGTACCGCGACCTCGACCGCACCGCCGACGGGCTCGGCGCGGACGGCGCCGCCTGGCGGGCCACCTTCGGCCCGCTCGCCGACCAGTGGGAGGACGTCGTCGCGCTGGCGCTCGGCGACCACCGCCGCGTGCCCACGGGCGCGACGCCCCGGTCCGCGGCGACGGCGGCCCGGTTCGCGCTCGCGGTGCTGCGCAACGGCCAGTCGGTGGTGCCGTCCGCGCTGCGGACCGAGGAGGGCGCGGCGCTGCTCACGGGCGTCGCCGGCCACGCCATCACGCCGCTGCCGTCGCTCGCCGCGGCGGGCACGGCGGTGCTGCTCACGACCTTGGCGCACGCGGGGCACGGCTGGCCGGTGGTGCGCGGCGGCTCGCAGGCGATCGTGGACGCGCTGCTCGCGGACCTCGTGCGGCTCGGTGGCCGGGTCGTCACGGGCCACCCGGTCGCCCGGCGCGCCGACCTGCCGCCCGCCCGGACCTACCTGTTCGACACCGGGCCGCGGCTCGTGGCGCAGGTGTTCGGCGACGCCATGCCGCCGCACCTGGTCCGGGCGTACGCCGGGTTCCGGTACGGGAACGCCGCGGCCAAGGTCGACCTGGTCGTCGACGGGCCGATCCCGTGGGCGCACCCCGAGGTGCACCGCGCCGGCACCGTGCACCTCGGCGGGAACCGGGACCAGGTCGTCGCCGCCGAGCGCGCCGTCGGCCGCGGCCGGCACGCGGAGCAGCCGCTCACCCTGCTGTCCGACCCGGCGGCGCTCGACCACGGCCGGGTGTCCCGCGGCGTCCGGCCCGTGTGGGCGTACGCGCACGTGCCCGCCGGGTCCGACGTCGACCCGACCGAGACGGTGATCCGGCAGGTCGAGCGGTTCGCGCCGGGGTTCCGGGACACCGTCGTCGCCGCGCAGGGCATCCCCGCGGCGCGGCTCGCGGAGCACGACGCGAACCTGGTCGGCGGCGACATCTCCGGCGGGGCGATCTCGCTCGTCGGGATGTTCACCCGCCCGACGCCGCGGCTCGACCCCTTCGACAGCGGCGCCCCCGGCGTCTACCTGTGCTCGGCGTCGGCACCGCCCGGGCCGGGCGTGCACGGCCTTTCCGGCTGGTACGCGGCGCGACGCGCCCTGCGCCAGGTGTTCGGGCGGTCCGACGCCCCCTGACGCGCCGCCGCACCGGCCGGGCGTCAGCCGATGACGCCCGCCTCGGCCAGCCGGTCCGCGAGCGCCCGCCCGTCCGCCGCGTGCACGGTGACCACGGACGACCGCTCCAGCTCGTCGACCGCGCGCCGCGTGGCCGGCGTGGGGCCCGGCAGACCGTTCTGCGCCACCTGCTCGCCGACCGACAGCTCGCGCACCGCGATCGCCGCGACCCGGCCGGGGTTCTCGGCGGCGAACGTCTCGTAGACCTGCGGGTCGTGCTGCCCGTCGTCGCCGACCAGGATCCACCGCACGCCGGGGAGCTCCTCGGCGAGCCGGCGCAGCGTCGCGGCCTTGTGCTCGCGGCCCGACCGCATGAGCGCGGCGCCGGTCGGCCCGAGGTCGGTGAGCAGCAGCGACCCCTGCGGCAGCCCGACCCGGTGCAGGAACCGGGACAGGGCGCTCGCCGTGTTCCAGGCGCCGGTCGACAGGTAGAACACCGGGGCGTCGGGGTGGGTGGCGGTGAGCCGCCCGTACAGCTCGGGCATCCCGGGCACCGGCTTGCGGCGCGCCTCCGAGCGCACGAGGAAGTTCCAGGCGGCGAGGTGCGGGCGCGGGACCATCGTGACGAGCACCGTGTCGTCGATGTCGCTGACGATGCCGTGCGTGGCCGCCGGGTCGACGACCTGCACCGGTGCCGGGACGTCCCGGTCCTCGCCGACGGACAGGTAGAGCGTCTGCCAGCCCGGCTCGAGCGGCACGTCCAGCCACGCGTCGAGGTAGCCCCCGCGGTCGGTCCGCGCCACGAGCAGGTCGGGGCCGTCGCCGGGCTGTGCGCGCACGTGCACCTCCGCGTCCGGCAGCTCGGCCGACAGCAGGTTGCGCCAGCCACGCCGGGCGACGCTGCCGGGCGTGGGCGCGTCCGGGGCGGTGAGCAGGACCCGCGCGCGCACCCGGGACCGGTCGACGGTGCCGTACGACGGGTAGGCGACGACGCGCGGGGTGTACCCGCGGCGGGAGAGCAGGCGGACGACCACGGAGGTGACCCGGTCCTCGGTGCGGGCGGCGAGCGCGGCGAACGTCGGCATGCCGGTCAGTATCGCGGCGGCCGGGCGGGCCCGCGCGGCGACCGCCCGCCCCGCCGTCGGACCGCCCGCCGGCCGCTCGACGCCGTCACGTCGTCTCACGCCGCCGGGCGCGGGTGGCCCGCCGTCGCGGTCCGGGACTACCGTCGCCGGGACCCGGCGACCCGAGGAGCACCCCCGCGTGACCAGCACGACCCCGATCGACCGACCGACCGCCCCCGCCGGCTGGCTCGCCTGGGCGGCCGCCCGCGACGCCGAGCTCGCCGACCCGCTCGGCTGGCTCAGCCTCACCGCCCTGCACTGGCTGACCGCGACGCCCGCGGCCTACGGCGACCTCCCGGGCCGGTGGTGGGCCGACGCGGACGGCATCCACGTCGACCCCGCCGGCGGCGCGCCGGACGGGCCGGGCGCAGCCGGTGCCGCCGAGGCCCTCACGCTCGACGGCGGCCCGCTCACCGCCCCGGCCGTCGTGTGGACCTCCGACGGCGGCGCCGCGGGCGACCTGCGCGCGGGCGCGCGCCGCCTCGAGCCGGTGGGCCGCGGGCCCCTGAACCACGGCGTCCGGGTCCGCGACCCGCACGCCCGGGCGCTGGCGGGGTTCGCCGGCATCCCGCGGTTCGACCACGACCCGGCGTGGGTGCTGACCGCGTCGTTCGAGCCGGCCGCCGCGGGGACGGTCGAGGAGACCGGCTCCGTCGCCGGCCGGGTGCGGCACCGCCGGGACGTCGCCGGGCACGTCCGGTTCACGCACGACGGCGCCGAGCACGTGCTGCAGGTGGCCGGGGGCGGGCAGCCGGCGATCTGGTTCCGGGACGCGAGCAACGGGCGGGAGACCGCGGCGTTCCGGGTGCTCGCCGTCGACCCGCGCCCGGACGGCACCGTGGTGCTCGACCTCAACCGCGCCGAGAACGCCCCGTGCGCGTTCAGCGACCACGGCACCTGCCCGCTGCCGCCCGCGGGCAACACGCTCCCGTTCCCCGTCCGGGCCGGCGAGCGACGCCCGGCGGGCCGCTAGGCGCGCCGACGACCCGGTCCGCCAGCAGCGGGCCGGGTCGTCGGTCGGCAGGTCAGGGCGTCAGGCGACCAGGTGCCGGTCGAGCCGGCGGCCACCGCGCACGACGGTGCCCGGCACGACGGTGCCCGGCTCCACCCGCGACTCGGCCTCCACGACCGCGCGGGGCTCCAGGCGGGCGTCGGCGCCGATCTCGGCGCGCACGCCCACCGAGGCGCCGGCGCCGACGGTCGCGCCGCGGGCCAGGTGCACGTGCGACCCGACGGTCGCCGCCACCTCCACGCGGGCTCCGGGCTCCACCCAGCAGTGCTGCCCGATCCGGGCGCGCGCCTCCACGCGGGCGCCCGGGTCCACCCAGGCCGAGTCCGCGACGTACGCCGTGTCGTCCACGACGGCCCCCTTGGCGACGAGCCCGCCGCCGTTGCCGTGACGCTGGTAGCGCACGACCGTGCCGTCCTGCATCTCGAGGTCTTCGTATCGCTTCTTCATCCTGCCCTCCCCAACGCCCGACGCCCCCGGCTTGTTCCCGGCGGCACGAACACGCGCGTGACCTCCGACGACGCTCCGGGACGTGCGCCTGCCACCCGCCCGACCTGCGTTTACCCCCGCATGCATGTTTGCTTCGGTCTGACTTCCCCCGTTTTTGTTGACTTTCCTGTGTGTCCTCCGCCACAGTGGGCACTGCCGGGCACCGAGGCCCGACGCGGCGCCTCCCCGGGCCGCACGCCGTAGGACAGGACATCGCCGTCGTGTACCCGCCCGAGCGCCACACGCTGATCCTCACGACCGCCCGCGCCGCGGGCCGGGTCGAGGTGCAGCAGCTCGCCGCCGACATGGACGTGACGCCGGAGACCGTGCGCCGCGACCTCACGGCGCTCGAGCGCATGGGCCTGGTGCGCCGCGTGCACGGCGGAGCGGTCCCGGTCGAGCGGCTCGGCTACGAGCCCGCCCTCGCCCAGCGCGAGCACGAGCTCGGCGCCGAGAAGGACCGGATCGCGAAGGCGGCCCTCGACGAGCTGCCCGAGGGCGGGTCCGTCATCCTCGACGCCGGCTCCACGACGGTGCGGCTGGCGGAGATGCTGCCCGCGGACCGGGAGCTGACCGTCGTCACGCACGCGCTGCCGGTCGCCACCGCGCTGGCCGCGCTCCCCCTCGTCACGCTGCACCTCGTCGGCGGCACCGTCCGGCCCCGCACGCTCGCGGCCGTCGGCTCCTGGGCCGAGCGGGCCCTCGCCGACGTCCGGGTCGACGTGGCGTTCCTCGGCACCAACGGGCTGAGCGTCGAGGCCGGGCTGTCCACGCCCGACCTCGCCGAGGCCACCGTGAAGCGCGCGCTCGTGGCCGCCGCGGCCCGCACCGTCGTGCTCGCGGACCACACCAAGGTCGGCCGCACCGAGCTCGCCGTGGTGGCGCCGCTCGGCCGGGTCGACGCCGTCGTCACCGACAGCGGCGTCGCCCCGGAGCTGGCCGACGAGATCGAGTCCGCCGGCCCGCGCGTCGTGCGGGCCTGAGCCACAAGGAGAGAGATGAAGGTCTTCCGCTTCTACGCCCCCGGCGACGTGCGCCTGGAGGAGGCGCCCGAGCCGACGCCCCAGGAGGGCGAGGTCAAGATCCGCGTGCGCGCGACGTCGATGTGCGGCACCGACGTGAAGATCTCGACCTCCGGCCACCTGCGCATCCGCCCGCCGCGCGTCATGGGGCACGAGATCGCCGGCGAGGTCGTGGAGGTCGGCGCCGGGGTCGAGGGCTGGGCTCCGGGCGACCGGGTCCAGGTCATCGCCGCGATCCCGTGCGGCGAGTGCGAGTTCTGCCGCGCCGGTGCCATGACCATCTGCCCGAACCAGGTGTCGATGGGGTACGACTTCGACGGCGGGTTCGCGCCGTACATGATCGTGCCGCGCGAGGTGCTGAAGGTCGACGGCCTCAACCGGATCCCCGAGAACGTCTCGTTCGCCGAGGCGAGCGTCGCGGAGCCGTTCGCCTGCGCGATCAACGCCCAGGAGATCATCGACGTGCACAAGGGCGACACCGTGGTCGTCGTCGGCTCCGGGCCGATCGGCTGCCTGCACGTCCGGCTCGCCCGGGCCCGCGGGGCCGAGAAGGTGATCCTGGTCGAGCTCAGCCGCGAACGCCTCGACCTCGCCGCCGCCGTCGTGCACCCGGACGTCGCGATCTGCGCCGCCGAGGTCGACCCGGTCGAGGCCGTCAAGGAGGCCACGGACGGCCGCGGGCCGTCGGTGGTCATCACCGCGGCCGCGTCGGGCGTGGCGCAGGAGCAGGCGCTGCAGATGCTCGCCCCGCAGGGCCGGCTCAGCCTGTTCGGCGGCCTGCCCAAGGACAGGCCGACGATCACCTTCGACTCCAACCTCGTGCACTACCGCGAGCTGGCGGTCTTCGGGGCGAACGGGTCCAGCCCCGAGCACAACCGCCAGGCGCTGGCGCACATCGCCGACGGGAGCGTCCCCGTCGCCGACCTCATCACCCACCGGCTGCCGCTGGACCAGGTCGCCGAGGGCATCGACGTCGTCCGTACGGGCGCGGGCATCAAGGTCACCATCGAGCCGTGACGACCCGCCGCGAGGCAGGCGTCACCCACCACGAAGGAGCAGGTCAATGAGGATCCTCTCCGCGCCGGGCCGCAGCGCCCGGCCGACCCCCCGCGACGGGGAGGTGTGAACCCCGTGTCCACCGCAGCCGCCACCACCGCCCCGACCCCGTCGCGGGGCAAGCAGGCCCAGGTCCGCGTCCAGCGGTTCGGGGCGTTCCTGAGCGCCATGATCATGCCGAACCTCCCGGCGTTCCTCGCCTGGGGCCTGATCACGTCGCTGTTCATCGCCGTCGGCTGGCTGCCGAACGGCATCCTCGGCGGGTTCGGCAACGCCGACGACCCGGGCAGCTGGCAGGGCGCCGCCACGCAGCTGGCGCTCGCCGACGACGGCACGACCTTCCAGCAGTACGTGGGCATGGTCGGTCCGATGGTGACCTACCTGCTGCCGATCCTGATCGCGAACGCCGGCGGCCGGATCGTCTACAAGGAGCGCGGCGGCGTCGTCGCCTCGATCGTGGCGGTCGGCATGATCACCGGCTCCACCGTGCCGATGTTCCTCGGCGCGATGATCGTGGGCCCGCTGTCCGCGTGGGTGCTGAAGAAGGTCGACGCGATCTGGGCCGGGAAGATCAAGCCCGGCTTCGAGATGCTCGTCGACATGTTCACCGCGGGCATCCTCGGCGCCGCGATGGCCGTCGGGGCGTTCTTCGGGTTCGCGCCGATCATCACCGGCGTGTCCGACGCGCTCGGCAACGTCGTGTCCTGGATGGCCGACAACCACCTCCTGCCGCTCATGGCCGTGGTGGTCGAGCCCGCGAAGGTGCTGTTCCTCAACAACGCCATCGGCAACGGCGTCCTGGTGCCGCTCGGCGCCCAGGAGGTCGTGGAGCAGGGCAAGTCGCTGCTGTTCCTGGTGGAGTCCAACCCCGGGCCCGGCCTGGGCATCCTGATGGCCTACACGTTCTTCGGCATCGGGGCGGCGCGGTCGTCGGCCCCGGGCGCGGCGGTCGTGCAGTTCATCGGCGGCATCCACGAGGTGTACTTCCCGTTCGTGCTGATGAAGCCGACGCTGATCATCGCGGCCATCCTCGGCGGCGCCACCGGCATCGCGACCAACGTGGTGTTCGGCAGCGGCCTGCGCGGCCCGGCGGCACCGGGGTCGATCATCGCGGTGTACGCCGCGACACCACGCGACTCGTTCGTCGGGGTGACGCTCTCGGTGGTGCTGGCCTTCGTGGTCACGTTCCTCGTGGCGGCGGTCATCCTGCGGGCCTCCCGGAAGCGGGACCTCGCGGCGGGCGGCGGCGACCTCGCCGCGGCGATCGCCCAGACCGAGGCCAACAAGGGCAAGTCGTCGACGGCGCTCGACGCCATGGCGGCGCGGCAGGGCGGCACGCTGCCGACCGAGGCGGGCGCCGCGGCCGACGGCACCCCGGTCGCGCCGGTGCGGTCGATCGTCTTCGCGTGCGACGCCGGCATGGGGTCGTCCGCGATGGGCGCGAGCATCCTGCGCGACAAGCTCAAGAAGGCGGGCCGCGGGGACATCACCGTGGTCAACAAGGCAGTCGCGAACCTGGAGGACGACGTCGACCTGGTCATCACCCAGCGCGAGCTGACCGACCGGGCCCGGAGGCACGCGCCCAGCGCGCGGCACGTGTCGGTCGACAACTTCCTGTCCAGCCCCGTGTACGACGACGTCGTGCGCGAGGCCCGGGCCGAGGCGGAGTCCGAGACGGCGGAGAGGAGCACGTCATGACGGAGCTGCTGAGCGCGGACCTCATCGTCCCCGCGGGGAGCGCCGAGTCCAAGGAGGAGGCCATCCGGGAGGCCGGGGCGCTGCTGGTCGGCTCCGGCGCGGTGGACCCCGGCTACGTGGACGCGATGCTCGAGCGCGAGCAGACCATCTCCACGTACATGGGCAGCTACCTCGCCATCCCGCACGGCACCAACGAGGCGAAGGGCGCGATCCACCGGTCCGCGGTCTGCCTGGTGCGGTACGAGGAGCCGGTGGACTGGGACGGCAACCCCGTGCGGGTGGTCGTGGGCATCGCGGGCGTCGGCGACGAGCACCTGTCGCTGCTGTCCCGGATCGCCCTGGTGTTCAGCGACGGCGAGCGCGTGCAGCGCGTGCTCGACGCCACCACCCGCGAGCAGCTGACGGCCGTCCTCGCGGAGGTCGAGCCGGCCTGACCGCCGAGCCCAGCGCGCCCGGGGCACCCTGCCCGCCCCGGGCGCGCTGTCGCGCACCGACCGCGCGACGCCGCGCCGAGCGAGCAACCGACACGTCGAGCGAGCAGTCCGCGGGTACTCGCTCGACGTGTCGGTTGCTCCGTCGGCGGGCGGGCAGCCGCAGCCGACGCCGGGCGGCGGGCGCTGTCGGGGGCGTGTGGCACGATCGGGCGCGTGCCCGCCGTCCCGTCCCCCGCGCCGTCCGCGGGCGGGGCCGGCGAGCCCGCCGGCGACTGGCGCGCGGTGCTCGACGGGCTGCTCGCCTGGGGCGAGGCCGCCCCCGCCCCGCGCTCCCGCCGCGCCGCGCTCCAGGTCGAGCTGCGCGAGCTCACCCCCCGCACCCGCGAGCGCTGGAACGGCCCGGTGTCCCGCACCGCGGTCGCCCGCCGCCCCGGCGAGGCGCAGGACCCCGGCACCGCCGGCTACCGCCTCGGCGTCCGCCCGGTGACCCGCACCGACCGCGGCTGGACCCGCGGCAGCGTCACCTGGGCGAACATCCCGCACCTGCGCGCCCGGCTGGACCTCGACGCCGAGCAGCACCGCTGGTTCTGCCAGGTCGGCGCCCTGCACCGCGCCGCCGAGCCGCCCGTCCCCGGGCAAGACGCGGCGTGGGTGTACCTCGACGAGTTCGTGAACCCCGTCCTGTGGGACCTGCTCGACCAGGCGCGGGACCTCGGCATCCCGCTCGTGGGCTCCGGCGCGGGCGCCGAGGTGCGCCGTGGGGGCGCGGCCCGGCTGGGCCTGGACGTCGCCCGCGGCCCCGGTGGCCTGCGGGTCGCGGCGCACCTCACCGTCGACGGCGAGCCGTTCCCGGTCGAGCACGCGCACGCGATCGGCGACCACGGCGTGTACGTCGTCGACCCGGCCCACCCGCGCCGCGTGCTGCTGGCCCCGGCCGCCGAGCCGCTCGGCCCGCAGCAGCTCGCCCTGCTCGGCGACGCCGCGGGCGGCCGCACCGTCGCGGACGCCCTGCGCGCGGGCGTCGTGGTGCCGGAGGACCAGGCCGGTCCGTTCCTGCGCGAGCAGCTGCCCGCCCTGCGGGCCGGCCTCGACGTCGCGAGCGCGGACGGCTCGGTCGTCGTCCCGCCCCCGGCCCCGCCGACGCTCGTGCTCACGGTCCGGCACCTGCCCGGGCGGGTCGTCGACCTGGCGTGGCGGTGGGACGGGCACGCCCGCTCGGGCCCGGCGCCGGACCCCCGGTCTCTCGTGCCGGACGACCTCGTGCCCGGCGGCTGGCCGGACGCCGGCCGCCACAGCCCCGACGGCCCCGACCCCGCCGACGGGCGGCCGCCGCTCCCCCCGCCCGCGACCCTCCGCGACGCCGACGCCGCCGACTACGTCACCGCGGCGCTCCCCCGCGTCGCCACCCTCCCCGGCGTCCGCGTCGACACGGTCGGCACGGCCCCCGACTACCGGGTCCTGCACGACGCCCCGGTGCTCACCGTCACCGCGCAGCCCAGCGAGCGGACCGACTGGTTCGACCTCGGCGTCTCGGTCACGATCGACGGCCGCACGGTGCCGTTCGGCCCCCTGTTCGCGGCGCTGGCGAAGGGCCGCCGGCGGCTGCGCCTGGTCGACCACACCTACCTGTCCCTGGACCACCCCGCGCTCGAGCCGCTGGCCGCCCTCGTCGCGGAGGCGCGCGAGCTCGCCGAGTGGGAGACCGGCCTGCGGGTCAGCCGGCACCAGACCAGCCTGTGGGCCGACCTCGCGGAGCTCGCGGACGAGGCCGAGCCGCCGGACGCCTGGCGCGGGCTGCTCGCCGAGGCCGCCGGTGACGCGCCCGAGCCCGTACCTGCCCCCGCCGGGCTGCGCGCGGAGCTGCGGCCGTACCAGGCCGAGGGCTTCGCCTGGCTGGCGTTCCTGTGGCGGCACCGGCTCGGCGGGATCCTGGCCGACGACATGGGCCTGGGCAAGACGCTGCAGACCCTGGCGCTGCTCCAGCACGTGGTCGAGCAGCGCGGCCCCCACGACGACGCGCGCCCGTTCCTCGTCGTCGCCCCGACCTCGGTCACCCCGAACTGGGTGGCGGAGGCCGCCCGGTTCACGCCCGGGCTGACGGTGCGGCGCGTCGAGGCGACCCAGGCGACGGGACCGGCGCCGCTCGCCGAGGTCGCGGCCGGCGCCGACGTCGTCGTCACCTCCTACGCCCTGCTCCGGCTGGACGCCGAGGCGTACCGCGCCGTCGGCTGGGCCGGGCTGGTGCTGGACGAGGCGCAGCAGGTCAAGAACCCCGCGTCCCGGGTGCACCGCGCGGCGAAGGACCTGGGCGCGCCGTTCGCCGTCGCCCTCACCGGCACGCCCGTCGAGAACTCGCTCACCGAGCTGCACGCCCTGCTCGACCTCGTGGCACCCGGGCTGCTGCCGCCCGCCGCGACGTTCGCGCTGCAGTACGTCCGCCCGATCGAGGACGCGCACGCCGGCATCGCGACCGGGCCGGGCGCGGGCGACCTGCCCGAGTCCGCGGCGCGGCTGCGCGCCGGCCGGCTCGAGCGGCTGCGCCGGCGGATCCGCCCGTTCCTGCTGCGTCGCACCAAGGACCTGGTGGCCGCCGACCTCCCGGAGAAGCAGGAGCAGACCCTCACGGTCGCCCTGGACCCCGCGCACCGGGACGTCTACGACCGGTACCTGCAGCGCGAGCGGCAGAAGGTGCTCGGCCTCATCGACGACCTGGACCGGCAGCGGTTCATCGTCTACCGGTCGCTGACCCTGCTGCGGATGCTCGCGCTGGACGCCTCGCTGATCGACCCGGCGCTGGCGGGCACCCCGTCCGCCAAGCTCGACGCGCTGCTGGAGCAGCTGGACGACGTCGTCGCCGAGGGGCACCGCGCGCTGGTGTTCAGCCAGTTCACGTCCTACCTGTCGCGCGCGGCGGACCGCCTCGACGCCGCCGGCGTGCCGTACGTGTACCTGGACGGGTCCACGACCCGGCGCGGCGAGGTGGTCGACGAGTTCCGCACCGGCGACGCGCCCGTGTTCCTGCTCAGCCTCAAGGCGGGCGGCACCGGGCTCAACCTGACCGAGGCCGACTACGTCTTCCTGCTCGACCCGTGGTGGAACCCGGCTGCCGAGCAGCAGGCGGTCGACCGCGCGCACCGCATCGGGCAGGACCGGCCGGTGATGGTCTACCGGCTGATCGCCGAGGACACGATCGAGGAGAAGGTCGTCGCGCTGCAGGCCCGCAAGGCCGCGCTCGTCGACTCGGTCCTGGACGACGGCGACCTGTTCTCGACGGCGCTGACCGCCGACGACCTGCGCGACCTCCTGGGCTGATCAGGCCGACGAGGGCGTCCGGCCGCCGCCGTCCGCGGCCACCAGCCCGAGGTAGTGCGCGAGCGCGTGGTCGACCTGTGCCATCGCATCGCGACCCAGGTAGTCGACCGGGTCGGCCGAGAGGTAGTCGACGTCGACCGTCCGGATCTGGTCGACGAGCACCCGGGTGGCGCGGCCGAGCACCTCGACCTCGGGTCGGGACAGGGCCGGCTGCGCGGCGGTCGACGTGGGCGCCACCGTGGCGACCGACCAGCTCAGGTCCGTCGGCGACAGGATCACGGCGTACCGGCGCCCGCCCTGCTCGTGCCCGCGCGGTGCGCCCAGGTCGACGCGGTGCACCGCCCCCCGGATCACCAGGCGTCCGGCTCGTCGGCGAGGACCTCGTCCCGCAGCCGGTCGGCGTCCCGGCGCATCTGCTCCAGCCAGCGCTCGTGGTCGAGGAGGCGCAGAGCGCGCCGGATGGTGTCCGTCGTGCTCTCACCCGCCGCGGCCGCGGCAGCGAGGATCCGCTCGTCCTCGGGACTCGGCCGGAATCCGATCGTGCGGGTCGCCATGCCCGACAGCCTACGCGGGTGTTGCACAGGTGTTCAACACGTTCCCCGCGCCGGGTCGCGGGCCCTGTGGTGGAGTGACCCCGTGCTCCACCGATCCGACGACCCCTGGCACGTCCGGCAGTCCCGCCTGGACCTGCACCACCCCGCGGCCGCCGCCTCCGTGCTGACGCTGTCGAACGGCTACCTCGGCGTGCGCGCCGTGCCCGAGCGCCCCGGCCACGGCCTGGGACCCGGCACCCTGCTCGCGACCGTCTACGAGGAGGTGCCGCACACCTACGCCGAGCGGGCGTACGCGTACCCCGCCGTCGACGAGGTGCTCGTGCCCGTCGTCGACGCCTGGGCGCTCGGCTGGTCCGTCGACGGCGACCCGCTCGACGCGGCTCCGGCCGACGCCACCCCCGCCCCCGCGTCCCACGACGACCGCGTTCTCGACCTCCGCCGCGGCGTCCTCGACCGCGAGCAGCGGCGGACCGCCCCGTCGACCGGCGCCGCGGTCGCGCTCAGCACGCGCCGGCTGGTGTCGCTGACCCGCCGCGGCGTCGTCGCGACGCGGTGGCGGGTGCGCGCCGAGGCCGACGTGACGCTGACCGCCCACCCCGTCCCGGGCTGCGACCACGCGGGCGCACCGCCCGCCCACGAGCCCGGCGTCCGCACGCTGACCTGCCGCCACGACCCGGAGGGCTCCGCGGTGCACCAGCGGGCGGAGCGGTCCGGCCGGGAGGTCGTGGTGCGCACCGCGCACGAGGTCACCCCGGACGAGGGGGTCGACGTCCGCTGGTCGACCGACGACCCGCACGGCGCCGTGCTCACGGTCGAGCTGCGCGCGGGGCAGGCCGTCGAGGTCGTCGTGATCGCCGCGTACGCGGGCGGGACGGACGCCGAGGCGCTGCACACGCAGGCCGACGCCGAGCTGCGCGCCGCGCGCGCGGCCGGCTGGTCCGGGCTGCGGCACGAGCAGGAGACCGAGCTCGCGGGCGTCTGGGCGCGCGGCGACGTGCTGGTCGAGGGCGACGACGAGCTGCAGCAGGCGGTCCGGTACGCGCTGCTCCAGGTCGTGCAGGCCTCCGCCCAGGCGGACGGCGCCGGGATCCGCGCGAAGGGCCTCGCCGGGACGGGCTACCACGGGCACACGTTCTGGGACTCGGAGTGCTTCGTGCTCCCGGTCCTCGACCACGTCCTGCCCCGCGCGGCGGCCGACCACCTGCGCTGGCGGCACGCCACCCTGCCGCAGGCCCGCGCCCGGGCCGTCGAGCTCGGACTCCCGGGCGTGACCTTCCCGTGGCGGACGATCAGCGGGCGGGAGTGCTCCGGGTACTGGCCCGCCGGCACCGCGGCCTTCCACGTGAACGCGGGCGTCGGCATCGCCGCGGCCCGGCACGTCGCCGCGACCGGCGACGCCGTGTTCGACCGGGACGTCGCCGTCGACCTGCTCGTGCCCACCGCGCGGCTGTGGGCGGGCCGCGGCCACCACACGCCCGAGGGGTTCCGGATCGACGGGGTCACCGGCCCCGACGAGTACACCGCGGTCGTCGACAACAACACGTACACGAACCTCGTGGCACGGGAGAACCTGCGGGCCGCCGCGGACGCCTGCGAGCGGCACCCCGACGTCGCCGCGCGCCTCGGGGTCACCGCCACCGAGCGCGCCGAGTGGCGCCGGGCCGCCGACCGCATGATGGTGCCGTACTCGGAGGAGCTGGGCGTCACCGAGCAGCACGAGGGCTTCACGCGGCACGCGCCGTGGGACTTCACCGCGCCGGAGAACACCCGGTACCCGCTGCAGGAGCACCACCCGTTCGTCGAGATCTACCGCCGCCAGGTCACCAAGCAGGCGGACCTGGTCCTCGCGCTGCACGTGGCCGCCGACGACATCCCCGTCGAGCAGAAGCGGCGCGACTTCGCCTACTACGAGGCGATCACGGTCCGGGACTCGTCGCTGTCCGCGCCGGCCCAGGCGGTCGTCGCGGCGGAGGTCGGCCACCCCGACCTCGCGTACGCGTACGCCCGGGAGTGCGCGCTCATCGACCTGTCCGACCTGCGCGCGTCGAGCGCGGAGGGCCTGCACGTCGCGGCGCTGGCGGGCGCCTGGACGGCGCTGGTCGTCGGGCTCGGCGGGCTGCGGCAGGTCGGCGACGCCGTGCACCTGACGCCGCGGCTCCCCCGCCGGCTCACCCGGGTCGCGTTCACCGTGCTCCAGGCCGGGGCCCGGGTCGAGGTCGACGTGCGGCAGGACCTCGTCGCCTACCGGCTGCTCTCCGGCGAGGAGGCGCGCCTGACCCACCACGGCGACCCGGTGCACCTGACGACGGCGACCCCGGAGCAGGAGCGCCCGCAGCCCCCCGTCGAGCACCACCCGAGCCCGCCGCAGCCGCCGCACCGGCATCCGGTGTTCGACGAGACCTGACCGTCGAGGTCGCCGGTTCCGCCCACGGGCCCGGCGTGTCGCGCCGCGTGTCGGGACGCAACCGCCGACCTCGGCACCCGATGCGCCCGACGCGCCCGCTCAGCGCAGGTACGCCGCCGCGGCCGCCCGGACCGCCTCGCCCGTGCGCTCGAGCGCCGCGGTCCGCACGGTCCACTGCTGCCAGTGCAGCGTGACGTCGACGTGCCGGCCGGGGTCGAGGTCGACCAGCGTCCCGTCCGCCTCCCCCGCGCGGGCGTCCGCGTCGGGCAGCATCCCCCACCCGAGGCCGAGCCGGACCGCGAGCGTGAAGTCCGCCGACGCGGGCACGTGGTGCCGCGGGGGCAGCGCCGGATCCGCGCCGCGCCCGCGCAGGTACCGGTCCTGCAGGTCGTCCTTCCGGTCGAACACGACCAGCGGGGCGGCGGCGAGCGCGGCCGGCGTCGGACCGTCCGGCAGCAGCGCGGCGGCCCGGTGCGCCGCGACCATCGGCCGGTACCGGAGCACCCCGAGCCGGTGCGACGTGCAGCCCTGCACCGGCCGCGCGGCCGTCGTGATCGCCGCGACCACCGCGCCCTCGCGGAGCAGGTCGGCGGAGTGGTCCTGGTCCTCGCGGTGCAGGTCGAAGACGATCTCGTCCGCGAGCGGGGCCAGCGCCGGCAGCACCCAGGTGCCGAGCGAGTCCGAGTTGACCGCGATGGGCAGCACCGGCCGCCCCGACGTCGCCCCGGCGGTCACCGCCGCGTGGGCCTCGTCCGCCAGCGCGACCACCTGGCGCGCGAGCCGGAGGTACACCTCGCCGGCCGCGGTCACGCCGGCGGGCCGCGCGCGCCGCACGAGCACCTGCCCGACCGCGGTCTCGAGCGCCCGGATGCGCTGGCTCACCGCGGACTGCGTGAGGTGCAGCGCGACCGCGGCGTTCTCGAACGACCCCTCGTCGACGACGGCGAGCAGGGCGCGGAGCTGCGGGAGGTCGACCTCGGCCATGCGGGGACCCTACCGAGCGCGGGGCACCCCTGGTGACCGTCGCGGCACCTCCTCTTCATAAGCAACGGTGATGCGTCATCGCCAGCAGTCGTTGGACTGATGTCGGCCGTCGGCCCTAACGTCGGCGCGTGCCCGCCTCCCTCGCCGCCGCCCTGACCGGGCTCGCCTTCGGCCTGTCGCTCATCGTCGCCATCGGCGCGCAGAACGCCTTCGTGCTGCGCACCGGCCTGCGCCGCACCCACGTGCTGCCCGTCGTCGCCGTGTGCGCGCTGTCGGACGCCGCGCTGATCGCGGCCGGGGTCGGCGGGCTCGGGACGCTGGTCGACCGGCACCCGGTGGTGCTGACCGTGGCGCGGCTGGCCGGCGCGGCGTTCCTGCTCGGCTACGCCGTCGTCGCGGCGCGCCGGGCCCTGCGGCCGGGCGCCGCGCTGACCGCCGAGGACGGCGACGCCGCCGCGCCGGCCCGGGCGTGGCCCGTCGTCGCGACCTGCCTCGCGCTCACGTGGCTGAACCCGCACGTGTACCTGGACACGGTCGTGCTGCTCGGCTCGGTGGCCGGGACGCACGGCGCGGACCGGTGGTGGTTCGGCGGCGGGGCGGTGCTCGGCAGCCTGCTGTGGTTCGCGGGGCTCGGGTACGGGGCGCGGCTGCTGCGGCCGCTGTTCGCGCGGCCCGGGGCGTGGCGCGTGCTCGACGGGGTGATCGCGCTGGTGATGCTGGCGATCGCGGCGAGCCTGCTGCTGGGGCTGTGAGGCGCGCGGCCCGCGCTCAGGCCCCGACGGTCGCCGCGGCCCGGCGCCGGCGCACGAGCGCCGTCACGCCGTAGATGCCCACCACGACCGCGACCAGGCCCGCCGTCGACAGCAGCTGCCCCCGCGCCGACCCGTCCGCGAGCATCAGCACCACGAGCCCGGCCAGCGCGGCGAGCGTCGCCCAGGTCAGCCACGGGTAGCCCCACATCCGCAGCGGCAGCCGCTCGCCCCGGTCACGGGCCTCCGCCTCGAGCCGCGGCCGCAGCCGCAGCTGCGCCACCGCGACCAGCACCCAGACGACCAGCAGCGCCGCGCCGACCGCGTTGAGCAGGATGCCGAGCAGCGTGTCCGGCAGCGCCCAGTTCAGCGCGACCGCCACCACGCCGAACGCCACCGACACCAGCACCGCGACCCAGGGCACGTCGCGCCCGGACACCCGGCGCAGCACCGCGGGCCCGTCGCCGCGCCCGGCGAGCGAGTACGCCATGCGGGACGTCGCGTACACGTTCGCGTTGAACGCCGACAGCAGCGCGATGACGACCACCGCCTCCATCAGCCGCGCGGCGCCGGGCAGCCCGGCCACGTCGAGGACCGCGACGAACGGCCCCTCCTGGAGCACGGGTGCGTCCCACGGCAGGACCAGCACCATGATCGCGACCGAGCCCACGTAGAACAGCAGGATCCGCCACACGATGGTCCGGGTCGCGCGGCCGACCGCGCGCTGCGGGTCACGCGCCTCGGCGGCGGCGATCGTGACGATCTCGATGCCGCCGAACGCGAACACCACGACCAGCAGCCCCGCCGCCACCCCGCCCACGCCCTCCGGCGCGAAGCCGCCGTGGCCGAGCAGGTTCGTGGTGCCGACCGGGTCGGTGCCGGGCAGCAGGCCCAGCACGAGCAGCACGCCGAGCACCAGGAACACCACGATCGCCGCGACCTTGATCAGCGCGAACCAGAACTCGAGCTCGCCGAACTTGCGGACCCCCGCGAGGTTGGCGCCCGCGAACACGGCGACCACGACGAGCGCGACCACCCACTGCGGCACGCCCGGCAGCCAGCCGGTGACGATCCGGGAGACGCCCGTGACCTCGGCACCGAGCACCATGATCAGCGTGAACCAGTAGACCCAGCCGAGCGTGAACCCGGCCCACCGGCCGAGCGCGCGCTCCGCGTACACGGAGAACGAGCCGCTGGCAGGGAGGGCGGTGGCCATCTCCGCCAGCATCCGCATGACGAGGACGACCAGCACCCCGGCGATCGCGTAGGACACCAGCACCGCCGGGCCGGCCGTGGCGATGCCGACGCCGCTGCCGAGGAACAGGCCGGCGCCGATCGCGGAGCCCAGCCCCATCATCGTGAGGTGCCGGGTGCGCAGCCCGTGGCCGAGGTGGCCGCCGGCGGGCTGCTCGGGGCCCGCCGGCGCGGCGGCGGGGGCGACGGTGGACGGGGCGGGCGTGGCGCGGGGCATGCGACTTCCTGGTGCGGGGGGGCGGCCGCGGTGGTCGCGGCCGCCGACCACCGTAGCGGCCCCGCGCGGGCCCTACTTCCCGGGGCGCTCCCGCGAGCGCCGCCACCGGCCGAGCCGCTCGTCGAACCGCCGGTCGACCCGCCGGTCGACCTGCCGGGAGAGCTGGCGGGACACCTGCTCGTCGATCTGGGCGCGCAGCTGCCGGCGTTCAGCGCGGAGGAACGCGGTGTGCTCGGCGTGCAGGGACCGGGACGTCGAGACGACCATGCCGATCATCACGACGCTGAACGGCAGCGCGATGAGGATCGCGGCCGTCTGGAGCGCGGTCAGCCCGCCGGCGAGCAGCAGCGCGATCGCGAGCACGCCGCCCAGCGCCGCCCAGACGACGCGGAGCGGGGTCCGGGGGTGCGGGTCGCCGCCGGCCGCGAGCATCGAGACGACGAGGGCGCCCGAGTCCGCGGACGTGATGAAGAACAGCGCGACCAGGATGATCGCGCCGATCGACAGCACCGCGCCGCCCGGCAGCCCGGCGAGCAGGTCGAACAGCGCGTTCTCCGGGACGACCTCGCCGTCCGGGCCGACCAGGCCGCCCTGCCCGAACAGCTCCCGGTGCAGCGCGGACCCGCCGAGCACCGAGAACCACAGGAAGCAGACGATGGTCGGGACGAGCAGCACGCCGCCGACGAACTGCCGGACGGTCCGGCCACGGGAGATCCGGGCGATGAACACGCCCACGAACGGGGACCAGGAGATCCACCAGCCCCAGTAGAACGTCGTCCAGGACGCCTGCCACGCCTCGCCCTCGGCCCCGGCGTACGCCGAGACGTTGAACATCAGCGGGACCACCTGCGCGAGGTACGTCCCGATCGACTGCACGAACTCGCGCAGCAGGAACAGCGTCGGGCCGAGCACCAGCACGAGCACGAGCAGCACGCCCGCCATCGAGACGTTGATGTTCGACAGCCACTTGAGCCCCTTGTCGAGGCCCGACACCACCGACAGCGTGGCGACCGCGGTGATCACGACGATGAGGACGACCTGGAGCGTCGTCGAGCTCGTCGCGATCCCCGTGTGCTCGAGGCCGGCGGTGATCTGCAGCACGCCGAGGCCGAGCGAGGTCGCGACCCCGAACACGGTGCCCACGACGGCGGTGACGTCGACCGCGTCGCCGAGCCGGCCGCGCACCCGGTCGCCCAGCAGCGGCTCCAGCGCCCAGCGGATCGACACCGGGCGGCCCTTGCGGTGCACCGTGTACGCGATCGACAGGCCGACGACCACGTAGATCGCCCAGGCGCTCAGGCCCCAGTGCAGGTAGGTCTGGGACATCGCCTGCTGCGCGAGCTGCTCGGGCGTCCCGGTCACCCCGGGCTTCGGGTCGGCGTAGTGGCTCAGCGGCTCGGCGACGCCCCAGAACACCAGGCCGATGCCCATGCCGGTCGCGAACAGCATCGCGAACCAGGAGCCGAGCGGGTACTCGGGCTCGTCGTCGTCCTTGCCGAGGGTGATGTCGCCCCACCGGCCGACACCCAGCCAGATGGCGAACGCCACGAACCCGGCGACCAGCGCCACGTAGTACCAGCCGAAGGCGCTGACCACGTTCGTCTGCACCGAGCCGATCACGTCGTTCGCCGTGTCCGGGAACAGGATCGTGAAGCCGGAGACCGCCGCCACGACGGCGACGGACCCCCAGAACACGGCGCGGGACGTGCCCCACGGGCCGCGGCCGCTCCCGGGTCGGGGCGCCCGCGCGTCGGGCTCGGTCTCGGTCGTCGATGTCGCCACGGGGTTCCTCTTCGGTCGGCGGCAGGGCGGCGACCACCCTAGCCAGGGCGGCCACCACCCACCACAGGATCGACCCGCCCCTCGCGCGGCGCGCGCCGAGGTCCGCTCGCCGTGCGCGTCCGGGTGCCCGGACCTAGCGTGACCGCCATGACCGAGCAGACCCCGGACCCCAGCACCGACGCCGCCAAGGACCCCGCGGACTGGGTCACCGGCGACGAGCCGATGACCGGCCCGCAGGACTCCTACCTGCACACCCTCGCCCGGGAGGCCGGCGAGGAGGTCCCGGAGGACCTGACCAAGGCCCAGGCGTCCGAGATGATCGACCGGCTCCAGGGCGAGACCGGGCGCGGCGCGAGCTGACCCCGCGCCGGCTCAGTCGTCCTCGGGCTCGCGCAGCACCGGCCACGCCCCGTCCGACGTGTTCGCGATCACGGTGACCGTGACCCCCGTCGCCGGGTCGTGCCGGGTGCGCGCGGAGACGCCCGCGTCGTAGCCCTCCAGCACCAGGTCGTCGGAGTCGAGGCCGAGCCAGAACCCGCGCCCGTAGCGCATGCCCTCGTCCTCGACGACGTGCCGCGGCTCCGTGAGCCGGGCCACGGTGGCCGGGGGCACGATGCGGCCGGCGGTCAGCGCGCGCCAGAACGCGGCCAGGTCCGCCGCCGTGGTGGCGAGCCCGCCGTCGCCGCTCCCCCGGACCGGCAGGTGCAGCACGTTGGTGCGCGGACCGTCCTCGTCGAGGTAGCCGAGCGCGAGGTCCGCCGCGGGCTCGTCCGACCGCGGGAAGCCGGTGCGGGTCATCCCGGCCGGGCCGAGGACGCGCTCGGCGACGAGGTCCGCGAACGGCGCGCCCGCGACCCGCTGCGCGACGAGCGCCAGCAGCACGTACCCGGAGTTGTTGTACGCGAACTCCGCGCCCGGCTCGGACACCTGGGCGTGCGGCGCGAGCATCGGCAGGTAGGCCTCGGTGTCGTCCAGCACGTGCGGCGGCAGCGTCAGCACGTAGTCGGTGATCGCGCCGTCGCCGTTCTCGTCCAGGTAGTCGCCGATCCCGGACGTGTGGCCCAGCAGGTGGTCGACGGTCACCCGGTCGTCGACGAGCGGCAGGTCCGCGCCGAGCACCGGGCGCACCGGGTCGTCCCAGCCGAGCCGGCCCTCCTCGACCAGCGAGGCGATCGTCAGGGCGGTGAAGCCCTTCGCGACGCTCGCGACGCCGAACCGGTGGTCGGGCGTGGGGGGCACCCGGCGGGCGCGGTCCGCCCAGCCGTACGCCCGGGCGAACAGCACCTCCTCGGCGCGGGAGACGTGCACGACGCCGCTGAGGGCCGAGGCCTCGGCGCGGGCGTGCAGGGCGGGTCCGAGGTCCTCGGGGGCGGTCGTCGGGCTGCGGTGCTCGGCGGTCGTCATGCGGCGACGCTACGGGGCCCCTCGTCGGCCGGCCAGCAGATTTCCGCCGCGGGGCCGCCCGCCGTCACCACCCCCAGGACGAGTCCGGGTGCTGCTCCGGGCAGGTGTCGGCGCCGTCCGGCAGCTTCTCGAAGTGCCACACCTCGTTGGCGTAGGTCTGGCACAGCCCGAAGTCGACCCCGTGCTGCGCGAGCCAGTACGCCCCCTCGGTCGGGCCGACGTCGACCGCCAGACCCTGCACGTGCGCGGACGACTCCGGCGGCAGCACCCAGCGGTACGCCTCCGGGACGCCGTGCGTCGCGACGGCGTCGTCGACGAGGCGCTGCTGCTCCTCCGGCGTGCGCCTCCCCGAGGTGACGCGCAGCTCGACGCCCTCGGCGTCGGCGGCCGCGCGGGCGTCCCGGAACCGCGCGGCGAGGTCGGCGTCGACGCCGTCGAGGCCGTCCGCGAGCGGCGGGGCGTCGGGCCCCGGGCCGTCCCCGGGTGCGCCTGTCGGGTCCTGCGACGCGGGGTCGGCCGTCGAGACCGGCACCGCGGGCAGTGCACGGGATCCGTCGCCGGGCCCGCCGGCGGCCGAGCAGCCCGCGAGGGCGAGGGCCGCGACCGCCACCGTCCCCGCGAGGACGGCCGGCCGGCGCGCGGTGCGCGGTCGGGGACGCGGGTGGTCGTGCCGGGCGCGGTCGTGTCGGGGCATGCACCGACCCTCGCCCGCGGGACGGTCCGCGCGCGTCGCCCCGGGGGCCGACCGCGCCCGCGCGCCCGTCCGACCCCGGTCGGACGGCCGCCTGGTCCCCTCGTCCGACCCGGCACCGACCGCCGCGCCCACGTTCTCCGGCGCGACCCACGCCGACCGGCGGTGGCGGGGCCGGAAGGCGTGGGGTCCCGTCAGCGCCGCACGCGCGTCGCCCAGAACGCCACCGCGCCCGCCGCCGCCACGTTCAGCGAGTCCACGCCCCCGGCCATCGGGATCCGCACCGTGAGGTCGGCCGCCGCGATCGTCGCCGGCTTCAGACCGTCGCCCTCCGCGCCGAGCACCAGAGCCAGCCGCTCCGGCGGGTCCGCCTCGAGCGCGTCCAGGCTCACCGAGTCGTCGGACAGCGCCAGCGCCGCCGTCACGAAACCGGCCTCGCGCAGCACGTCGATCCCGCCCGGCCACGGGTCCACCCGGGTCCACGGCACCTGGAACACCGTGCCCATCGAGACCCGGACCGACCGCCGGTACAGGGGGTCGGCGCAGCGCGGCGTCACCAGCACCGCGTCCACTCCGATGGCCGCCGCGGAGCGGAACGCCGCGCCGACGTTCGTGTGGTCGACGACGTCCTCCAGCACGGCGACCCGGCGCGCCCCGGCGATGACCTCCGCGACCGGCGGCAGCGGCGGGCGGTGCATCGCGGCGAGCGCCCCGCGGTGCACGTGGAAGCCGGTGATGGCCTCCAGCACCGCGGGGTCCGCGACGTACACGCGCACGGGCTCGCCGTCGGGGTCGCGCGCCTCCAGCATCGCCGTGAGATCCGGCAGCCAGCGCGGCGACACCAGCACCGACCGCGGCCGGTGCCCCGCCGCCAGCGCGCGACCGAGCACGGTCGAGCTCTCCGCGATGTACAGGCCCTTCTCGGGCTCGTGCCGCGACCGGAGCGCGACGTCGGTGAGCGCGACGTAGTCGGCGAGCCGCTCGTCGTCGGGTTCGGTCAGGTGGACGATGTCGAGCGCGGGCACGCCCGCCATCATCCCACCGGGGTCAGGCCAGGAACTCCAGCGCGGCGGCGACGAGCAGCCGGCGGCCCGCGGCGATCGTCGGCTCGTCGAGCGGGGCGAACTGGGCGGTGTGGTTCCCGGGCACGGCCGCGGAGAAGCCCGAGACGTAACCGTCGGGGAACAGCGCGGGGTCCATGCCGCCCCAGAACCAGAACGCGTACGGCACCGGGTCGCCCTCGTACCGGCCCTTCGGCAGGCCGTACTCGGAGAAGTCCTCGGAGCCCATCAGCGGCTCGGCGGTCCGCACGGCACCCTCGGGCATGACGGCCCGCTGGGCGGCCATGACGCGGTCCACGACCTCGGCGGTGTTCACCGTGGCCGGCGGGTTCTCCCGCATCGTGATCGTCGGCGGCTCGGGGCAGCCCGCGGCCTGCGCCTCGGCGCCGACGATGCGCTCGACCGCCGCGACGGCCCGCGCCATCGAGGCGTCCGACCGCGCGCGCAGGTTGACCGTGAACGTCGCGGTGTCCGGGATGATGTTCGACTTCGTGCCGGCGTGGAACGTGCCGACCGTGACGACCAGCGGGTCCTCGGGGGACGTCTCGCGCGCGGCGATCGTCTGCAGCCGGGTGATCGCGTACGCCGCGGTGAGGATCGGATCGACCGTGACGAACGGGCGGGAGCCGTGGCCGCCGCGGCCGTGGATCGTCACGTCGAGGGTCGCCGCGGCCGCCATGAGCAGCCCGCGGGAGTGGTTCGCCACCCCGGCCGGCAGCGGCCCGACGTGCTGGCCGAGCGCCACGTCCGGCTTGGGGAACCGCGTGAACAGGCCGTCCGCGAGCATCGCGCTCGCCCCGGTCGCGGTCTCCTCGGCGGGCTGGCCGACCACGAGCAGCGTGCCGGACCACGCGTCGCGCGCGCCGGCGAGCGCGTCCACCGCGGCCGCGAGCGCCGTCACGTGCATGTCGTGGCCGCAGGCGTGCATCGTGGCGACGGTCTCCCCCGCGGGGTTCACGTCGGTGTGCCGGCTCTGGTACTCCAGGCCGGTCTCCTCCAGGACGGGCAGGCCGTCCATGTCGGCGCGGAGCATCACGACCGGCCCGTCGCCGTTGCGCAGCACGCCGACCACGCCCGTCCCGCCGACGCCCTCCGTGACCTCGAGGCCGGACGCGCGCAGCTCGGCCGCGAGCGCCGCGGCGGTGCGGTGCTCCCGCCCGGACAGCTCGGGGTGCGCGTGCAGGTCGCGGTACAGGTCGCGCCAGTGCGCGTCGCGGGTGCCCGCGGTGTCGAGCACCCGGGCGGCGCGGGTCGGGTCGGTGGTCGGGGCGGTGTCCAGGGCCATGCGGCGGGTCCCTCCGGGGTGGGTCGGCGTTCCTCGCCGCACGCTACCCCGCGCGGGTGAGCCGGGCGGGGCGTCGGTGTGCCCGGCCGCGGGACGGACCCGCCCCCACCTGCGCCGCGGCACGGCACCCCTTGCCGCGCCCACCCCCCGGGGGCCACGATCGGCCACATGCGGTACGGGGTCCTGGGGCCTGTGGAGCTCGTGACCGCGGAGGGGGCAGAGCCAGTCCGCGGCTCCCGTCAGCGCGCCCTGCTGGCGGTGCTGCTGGCGCACCGGGGCGCGCTGGTCCCCCGGGAGCGCCTGATCGCCGCGCTGTGGCCGACGGGCCCCCCGCCCAGCGCCGAGCACACGCTGCACAGCCACGCGTCGCGGATCCGCGCGTTGGTCGGCGCCGACCTGCGCGCGGTCCCGGGCGGCTACCGGCTCGACCCGCAGGACCTCGACGCCGACCGGTTCGACCGCGCCGTGCGCGCCGTGACCCGGGGCGCCGCCGCCCGCGGCTGGCCGGACGCCGGCCGCGCGGCGACCGGGCCCGCCGCCGAGGTGCTCGCCGAGGCCCTCGCCCTGTGGCGCGGGCCGGCGTTCGGCACCGAGGCCGACCTGCCGGAGGTGCAGGCCGAGGCCGAGCGCCTCGAGACCGCGCGCCGCAGCGCGCACGAGGCGCTGGCCCGCGGGCTGATCGGCACGGACCCGGAGCGCGCCGCGGAGGCGGCCGAGCGGGCGCTCGACGGCGACCCGTACCGCGAGGGGGCGTGGGCGCTGCTGGTGCGGGCCCGCACGGCCGAGGGCCGCCCGGGCGAGGCCGTGCTGGCGTACCTGCGGGCGGCCGCGGCGCTCGACGAGATCGGGCTGCTGCCCTCGCACGACCTCCGGACCGCGCACGCGGCGGCGCTCGCGGCGGGCCGGCCCGTGGCGGCCGCCGGCGCCCACCGCGGGTCGTCGCGTGCCGAGGGCGGGGCGCTGCGGGTCGAGCAGGCGGCGGGCGGGCGCACCGACGGCCGGGCGGGCTCCGGGCGGGCCGGCCGTCCC
>NZ_JAGXJG010000200.1:0-289 GCF_019091725.1 Cellulomonas sp. GbtcB1
CACCGACTGCGGCGCGGTCGCGGCGGCGGGCGCGCCGAACGCCCGCGTGCTCCCGTCCTGCGCCGGCGTGCCCCACGTCTCCCCGGGCGCGGGCAGCACGGCCGTCCCGTCCTCCCCGGCCCCGAGCACGGCCGTCCCGTCGGGCCCGAGGACGGCGGTCGCGCCGGTCGCGGCCGCGGCCCCCGCGGGCAGCGGGCCCGTCCCCGCGGGCTGCGCCCGGGTCGGCGTGCCGTCCGACGTGCCCAGCGCGACGGTCGCCGCGGTCGCGACGCCGAGCGCCACCGTGCCG
>NZ_JAGXJG010000201.1:0-289 GCF_019091725.1 Cellulomonas sp. GbtcB1
ACCGGCGCGCCGTCGGGTCGCCCCGCGTCGAGCTGCGCCACCACGACGACCGCGCCGCGCTGGAGCCCGGGAAGCCGCCCCAGGTTGACGACGCTCCGGGTGGTGGTGGTGTACGCGGGGCGGGTGCGGGACGCGACGGCGAGCCGGATCTCGCACAGCGGCTGGTCGTTGATCGTGGTGCCGGTGGCCCGGGTCTCGGGCACCTTGGCCAGGCTGACGCGGTTCTCGCGGGGCGCGGCCTCTACGTCCTGCGGGCGGGCGGACCGCGCGCCGGCGAACGTGCGCCCGG
>NZ_JAGXJG010000202.1:0-289 GCF_019091725.1 Cellulomonas sp. GbtcB1
GAGCCGATGAAGCCGGCGACGAACACGTTGGCCGGGGTGTCGTACATGTCGCGCGGGGTGCCGTCCTGCTGCAGGTGGCCGTCCTTGAGGTCCGCGATGCGGTCGCCCATGGTCAGCGCCTCGGTCTGGTCGTGCGTGACGTAGACCGTGGTGACGCCCAGGCGGCGCTGGAGCGACGCGAGCTGGGTGCGGGTCTGCACGCGGAGCTTCGCGTCCAGGTTCGACAGCGGCGCGTCCATGAGGAACACGCGCGGCTGGCGGACGATGGCGCGACCCATCGCGACGCGCT
>NZ_JAGXJG010000203.1:0-289 GCF_019091725.1 Cellulomonas sp. GbtcB1
GCCCCGCGGCGACCGCCCGGACCGCGTGAGCGAGGCCCTGCGGCGCGGTGTTCTACAGCAGGAACCCGCACGCGCCGGCGCGCAGGGCGGTCAGCACCAGGTCGACGGTGTCGAACGTGGTCAGCACGATGACCGCCGGACCGCCGTCGGGTCGCGTGCGCAGCTCGCGCAGGGCGGCCAGGCCGTCGAGCCGGGGCATCCGGATGTCCATCAGGACGACGTCGGGCTCCGTGCGGCGCACAGCGTCCAGCGCCTCGCGCCCGTCCTCGGCCTCGCCGACCACCTCGCT
>NZ_JAGXJG010000204.1:0-288 GCF_019091725.1 Cellulomonas sp. GbtcB1
CCCGAGTACCGCGAGGCGGCCGAGCGGCGCGCCGCGCCCGGCAAGCCGCGGCGCCGGGGCGGGCGCGGCACCGTCGCGGTGGCCGTGCTGGCGGGCGTGCTGGGCGCGGCCACGACCTGGTCCGTGCTCGCGCTGCGCGCCCCGCAGCCGTCCGCGGTCGCCGCGCGCGAGGTGCTCGCCGGGCAGATCACCGCGCGCAGCGCCGAGCTCGACCGGCTGCGGGACCGGAGCGCGGCGCTGTCGGACGAGATCGCCCTGCTCCCGGGGCAGGCGGTGTCCGGGGGGGGC
>NZ_JAGXJG010000205.1:0-288 GCF_019091725.1 Cellulomonas sp. GbtcB1
GTCGCGCCCGTCGTGATGCGCGTCTGGTGCGCCGGCCAGCGGACGAGCGGGAAAGACACGATCCGGGTGCCCGAGCGGCTGCCCCGGACCGCGGTCGCCGCCCGCCCGGCGCTGGCGCTGCTCCTCGCGCTGCTGCACTACACCCGGGCCGCGCACCGGGCGCGGGCGCTGGAGTGGTTCGCCGTCGCCGCCGGCGGGGCCGTGCTGCACCTGCCGCGGGCGACGCCCGCCGAGCGCGCGGTGCTCCGCTCCGCCGAGGGCGGCGCGATGCGGCTGCTCGGCCGCGGC
>NZ_JAGXJG010000206.1:0-286 GCF_019091725.1 Cellulomonas sp. GbtcB1
CGCGCAGGGCGCCCCCGTGAACCCCCCGGTGGTGCTGTCCTCGACGTACGTGTCGTAGTGCGTGCCGCAGCCCGGCGAGATGATGTACGCCCGCGGCGACACCGAGACGTGGGGCCCTTTCGTGGCGACCCTCGGCGCCCTGGAGGGCTCGGCGCACCCGGCGCTGGTGCTCGGCTCCGGCATGGCCGCGGTCGCCGCGGCGCTGTCGCTCGTCCCGCACGGCGGCCGGCCGGTCCTCCCCCGGCACGCCTACCAGGTGTCGCTGGGGTACGCCCGCGCCCTGCCG
>NZ_JAGXJG010000207.1:0-286 GCF_019091725.1 Cellulomonas sp. GbtcB1
GGGCAGTTGCTGCCACATGACGCCGCAGAGACTCGATCGTGCTCGGGTAGCCGCCAGCGCGAGGCGGCGACGTGCGGCGGTTGGTCGGCGCGAGCGGCGAGGATGCCGAGGCGGGGTGGCGTGTGACCCGTCAGCGCGGCGTGCGTGTCGTTGCCGTGCAGGCGGGCTCCTCGGCGTCGGGCGAGGTCGTCGCTCGGCTCGGTCGGTCGCCATGGTCACTCGGATGCGTCGCGTTGGCGCTCGACTGACCTGCCGCGGATGCTCGGCGTGCTGGCTCGGGGTCGGG
>NZ_JAGXJG010000208.1:0-286 GCF_019091725.1 Cellulomonas sp. GbtcB1
TTCTGCTTGTAAGACTCAATAATGGATTTGTGATTAATCAATTATAATTCTAAAGTTAGATTGTGTCTAATTTGTGAATTTTCACTAAGTAGGGGCGAAATTGTAAAGAAAAGAGATTCTAGGTTTATTTATTAATTAAGATACTTTATATGTGTAAATTAATAAAGATATTAAATGACAATATTATTTAATAATTATTTTTAAGTTATTAAATAATTAGAATTGGCATTAAAATTGTTAAATTGAAAAATTGGCATTTTTTAGAAAATAGGAATGTGAAATAACA
>NZ_JAGXJG010000209.1:0-284 GCF_019091725.1 Cellulomonas sp. GbtcB1
GCGGCGTCGCCGCGGGGAGCGCGTGCGCGATCTCGTGCGTCGCGAGCTCGCGCCAGCCCCGCGGGTCGACGCCGCGCATCTCCCCCGCCTGGCGCCGCACCTCGGCCGGGTCGGGGCGGGCAGCGGCGTCCCACGGGCCCGGCGGCAGCACCGAGGTCGCCTGCACCAGCTGGGCGCCCGCCGGCGCGTACGACGGGGCGGCCGCGGGGGTCAGCGCCGCGTCCACCACCGGCCCGCGCCGCCGTCCGCCGACCCCGACCGCGTCGGCCCCCGGGATGCCCTCG